>JAHEAA010000015.1 GCA_019721035.1 Candidatus Sysuiplasma acidicola | reverse complement strand
CACATAGTCCTGAACGATATCTTCCATTTTCTTTCTGGGCTGCTTTATGAATTGCTTTGCGGTCATGTCCGTTGTGTTCAGAAAGCGCCCCAGGCAGCGTAGATATATGTCCCCTGTAATCACCGAATTCTTTCCAACGTTGGAATGCCATCGTCTGACATCATCATCCTGCAGCATCTCGTTGTAGAGATCTTTATCGTGGGTTATTTTGCGTGACATGATATAGGTATAAGTCTTAATCGTACTTAAATTGTTCTATGATTTATACCATACGCTGGTATGGGTCCGCCCGGATTTGAACCGGAATCTATAGGTCCCGAACCTACAAGGATAACCAAGTTACCCCACGGACCCGCGGGACAAAAAACGCAGAAAGAGTTTCATCATAAGTACTTTTGCGAATGTTTGAAGGGGCCAAAAAGTCTGCGTGGCGCTGCCTGGCAACGTTATTCAATTGTGATAAGCGTCCAAATGCACATTGAGTCGTGTGTTGTTGGCCATCCGCGGGCAAGAGGATTTAATCCTGTTGGCAATATCAAGAACGGTGAGTACCTACATGGAAGCGAATGAGACCGGCACTTCAGAGTTCAGTGAGAAAAAAGTCTACGAGAAGGCTGTGTTTGGCGGTGGTTGCTTCTGGTGCGTTGAGGCAGTATTCTCAGAAGTTGCCGGTGTGAATTCCGTGGTGTGCGGATATGCCGGGGGAACGGTACCAAATCCGTCCTATGAGCTGGTATGCAGCGGCACGACAGGACATGCCGAGGTCGTTCGGATAACATATGACCCGGCCACGATAAGTTACAGAGACCTTCTGAAGATATTCTTTTCAATCCATGATCCGACTACACCAAATCAGCAGGGCGTCGATTACGGCAGCCAGTACAGATCAGTCATACTCTATGACAGGATGGAATTCAAGAGCATGGCAGAAGAAGTTATCAGGGAACTTGAGAGGGAAAGGGTTTTCAGCGACCCCATAGTGACAGAAGTTGTTCCGCTTGGCCCATTTTACAGTGCCGAGGATTACCATCAGCATTATTTCCGCAAGAATCTGGACAAACCTTACTGCAGAATTGTCATTAACCCGAAACTGTCCAAATTCAGAAAACAGCATGTAAGTGCACTGCGGAAAACGGCTTAGGTCGCAGCAATGGCCATATAACTTCGTCAATCAACGGAGTTCGAATCGTCATTATTAAATAACCATCGCAGCAATCGGGCTGCATGCATAGCGCACTGATGGAGAAAATAGCAGGAGAAATAGTGCTATCTTCAGAACCCGGTCGCACGATGCGCAAATGGAGAGAGGAATTTCATCTGAGTCAACTGGACATTTCCAGGGAACTCAGAGTTTCACCATCAGTTGTGAGCGATTACGAGTCGGGAAGAAGAAAATCGCCGGGAGTGTCAGTGGTAAGGCGTTATGTGGATGCAATGATAAATCTGGAAATACTGAACGGCGGAAAGCTCTTAAAACGGTTCGACACCGAAACGCGTCCGGATTATTTGCTGAGTATGAGGGAGTTTTCTGGTTCCGTATCGCTTCAGGATCTCATGCTTGCGATAGAAGCGGAAAATCTTTCCAGAGACGTGAGCACTGACAGATATCTTCATGGATACACGATGCTCGACAGCATAAAGGCAATAACATCATTGAGCGCTGCCGATTACATCAAGGTATTCGGATGGAGCAGTCAGCGCGCGCTGATTTTTACCAGCGTGAAGTACGGCAGATCGCCGATGATTGCCGTCCGCGCTCACCCGATGAAGCCGGCTGCTGTAGTGTATCACAAGCCAGAGAACATAGACAGGCTTGCGATATTACTAGCGAGACTAGAGAATATTCCGTTGCTGACAAGCGATATGGATGTGGACAGAATGATAGAGGTTCTTGAAAAATTTGGAGAGGACAAACGATGATGAGCGCATCTGGAGATAAGAACGTCGGAATAGTGTCATATGGTGCCTATGTGCCCAGATTCAGAATAACGCCTGAGGAGATTGCGAGGATTTGGGGGGAGGATGGCGAAGCCGTCAAGAAGGGATTGATGATATACAGTAAATCGGTCCCGTATCCGGATGAAGATGTCATCACCATTTCTGTTGAAGCGGCGAGGAATGCGCTCGCCCGTTCCGAAGTAAATCCGGAGGACATAGGGGCAGTATATGTTGGAAGCGAGTCTCACCCTTATGCCGTTAAACCATCCGGTACAATTGTCGCTGAGGCAATAGGAACATCTCACTTCATCACTGTCGCGGATTATGAATTTGCATGCAAGGCAGGGACGGCAGCGATGCAGACCAGCATGGGCCTTGTCTCTTCAGGCATGATGAAATATTCACTTGCAATCGGTTCTGACACATCGCAGGGGGCCCCCGGTGATGCGCTCGAATATTCAGCATCCGCAGGAGGAGCCGCCTATATCATCGGAACAGACCATCTGATTGCCAGAATAAACAGAACAATTTCATTCACATCCGATACACCGGATTTCTGGAGGAGAGAAGGACAGCCATATCCGAGTCACGGCGGGAGGTTCACAGGTGAGCCGGCGTATTTCAGACACGTCGGAATGTGCGCGAAGGAGCTTATGAAACAAGTGGGCACTTCGCCTTCAGATTATGATTATGCCGTGTTTCACCAGCCGAATGGGAAGTTCCCGTCCAGAGTTGCACAGATGCTGGGTTTCAAGAAGGAGCAATATGAAACAGGACTCATGACACCGTACATTGGGAACACATATTCTGCATCCATGATGATCGGACTTGCGGCCATACTGGATGAAGCCGGAGCCGGAGACAGGATACTATGTGTTGCCTTTGGTTCTGGCGCGGGAAGCGATGGGTTCGACATAACAGTGACCGACGGCATTGATACATTTAACAAAAAGGCAGCACCGACGGTTAAGGAGCTTGTGGCAAAAACCGAAAAACTCGACTATGGCACATATGCCAAGTTCAAAGGCAAGATTGCGATGAAGGAATAACAATGAGAGACGTTGCAGTAATCGGCATTGGCGATACCAGATTTGGCGAGCTTTGGGAACACTCACTGAGAGATATAGGTATGCAGGCGGGGATAATGGCTGTCGGCGACGCCAATATCGTCGGGGAACAGCTTGATGCCCTTTACATAGGCAATATGGCCGCAGGCAGCCTCATTGATCAGGAACATCTGGGGGCAATGGTTGCGGACTATTCGGGTCTTTCACAGCTTCACCTGCCGGCAGTGAGAATCGAGGCAGCGGGAGCCTCGGGCGGAATGGCACTGAGGGAAGGATACATGGCGGTGGCGTCCGGAATGCACGATTTCGTCATGGTAGCGGGAGCCGAGAAAATGACGGACGTCGGTGATGATGAGATACCCAGAATTCAGATGGCCGGCGGTGACCAGCAATGGGAGGGACTCGCCGGCGCAACAATGGCCAGCCTGCATGCAATGATTGCGAGAAGGCACATGCATGAATTCGGTACAACGAGGGAGCAGATAGCGAGCGTGGCTGTGAAAAACCACAGAAATGGTGCCCTGAATCCGATGGCTCAGTTCCAGAAGGCGATTGACATCGACGTTGTGCTTAATGCGCCGAAGGTTGCCGATCCGCTCGGCGTCTTTGACTGCGCCCCAATTTCGGATGGAGCCGCTGCAGTGATACTCGCGCCTCTCGAAATCGCCAGGAAATATACAGACGAACCCGTAGTCATAGCTGCATCGTCTGCCGCAACGGACACGCTTGCTTTGCATCACAGGAGCAGTATAACGCGATTTGATTCGGTAAAGGTGGCATCAGCCAAGGCATACAGATACGCGGGCGTGTCGCCGAAAGACATCAAAATTGCCGAAATACACGACTCATATACGATATCCGAAATACTCAACATCGAAGATCTAGGTTTCTTTGAGAAGGGAAAGGGAGGGGCCGCGACAATGGAAGGGATGACTGAGATAAACGGCGTCGTTTCTGTCAATACTTCGGGAGGGCTCAAGTCTCGAGGAGATCCCATGGGAGCAACCGGCATAGCGCAGGCCGTTGAGATTGTAAGACAGCTGAGAGGCAAGGGAGAAAAGAGACAGGTCAGTAACGCCGAATACGGACTTACACTGAATGTCGGCGGAACAGGTGCAACTTCTGTCGTTCACATACTGAGGAGGGCGTGAATATGTCCAATCCAAGATACTGGCGTGAGAATCCAAGCAGATACACGCTGCTCGGTTCCTCCTGCGGAAACTGCAATGAAACGTTCTTTCCGCCAAGGGCCATCTGTCCGAAATGCAGACGGAAGAGCGTTGGAAAGATTACACCGCGCAAACTCTCGGGGAAAGGCAAGGTTTACTCCTACACGCTGGTTCACGAACCGATGCCGGACTTTACGCTCATGCGTCCGTACATTATGGCCATAGTGGAGATGGAAGAAGGAGTGAGAGTCACGTCGCAGATCGTTGACTGCAGGGAAGAGGACGTCAGGATAGGGATGAAGGTGGAAGCAATATTCAGAAGACTTGGTGAGGAAGGCAGCGCTGGCATAATCCGCTATGGTTACAAGTTCAGGCCTGCCGTGTGAAACTTTGCTTCAGCTGCAGCTGCACATTTCCGAACGCTCATGATGATTGCCAGTGTGAGAAGGAAACATTGCTCGCCTGAATTGCCCAGTCCGGCACAGCTAGGCACATCTATATCGTATTCAAACAATGCCAACCACACAAAGGTGCCGAAAAAATGTCAGAAAGAGAGAGCGTTAATGAATTCTTCAGCAGAAATGCAGAGAAGTACGCGCAGAGCACGTCACACGCCAGGGGAAAAGATCTGGATATCATGATTTCCCTGCTCAAACCGGAAAAGAAGATGAAGGCACTGGATGTCGCAACAGGAACCGGGTTCACGGCAGTTGAGTTATCCGATTCGGTGGGTGAGGTCTTTGCGACCGACAGGACACACAATATGCTGGATCAGGCACGGAAACTGTCGGAGAAGCGTGGCGCTGCCAACACGCACTTCATTCTGAGCGATGCCACAGCGCTTCCTTTCAGAGACGCATACTTCGACATCATAACATGCAGAAGAGCGGCACACCACTTCAGGAACAAGGATGCATTTCTGAAGGAAGTGCACAGGAGTCTGTCGCCGGAGGGGCTGTTTGCACTCGTGGACATGGTCGCACCCGAAGGATTCAAGGACATGTACAATGAGTTTGAGAGAGCCAGGGACAGCAGTCACGAAGAGGCGGAAACATTCAACGGCTGGAAGCAGCTCATCGAATCGCATGGATTTGAGCTATCAAGCGGCAATGTGGAGGGTGAGCGCATTCCGTTCGAGAAGTGGCTGTATCCGGTGGAGATGGATACAGAGGAAGGCAGGAAGAGCCGGCTGTTCCTTTCAACTGCAGGAGATCGATTCGGTGAAGCCATATCCTACGATGCCGGCAGCGATGCCTTAGTGAAGCGGCGGACGATAATCATCGCACGCAGACGCCGACTCTAACTGTGTGTCCTGCATCGCGAACGGATGGTGTCGGGAAGATTAATCCGGAAACAATAAAATAATAAGCAGGAAATCTGAAAAGTGTGACAAAGTTGAATTCCGTCAGGCTGGATGGTTGTTCGCTCACGGTTGAAGATCTCGTAAACGTTGCCCGCAACGGATCGCGGATAATCGTTGACAGCAGGGCCATGAAGGGCGTTGAGCGATCCAGGAAACTGCTCGAAAAACTCATCAGGAACGGCTCTACGATATATGGTGTCAATACAGGTTTCGGAGAACTCTGCAACAGGAGAATAGACGGAAAGAATGCATCTGAACTACAGGAAAATCTTGTGCGCAGCACATGCGCCGGCACCGGCGCACCGCTTTCAATTGAGGAAACAAGGGCAATAATGCTGTTGAGGCTGAACACACTGGTCAGGGGATATTCAGGCGTCAGGATGGAGTTGATTGAGCTTCTAAAGGATATGATCAATGCACGAGTGCATCCTGTGATACCCTCCAGAGGGTCCGTCGGTGCAAGCGGCGATCTCGCGCCGCTGGCTCATATGGCGGCAGTCATGATTGGAGAGGGATACGCATTTGATGGCGACAAAATTGTGCCCGGAGCGGATGCGCTGAAGAAGAAGGGGCTCAGGAGCATATCGCTGAAGGAGAAGGAAGGGCTTGCGCTGATTAACGGGACGCAATTCATGACCGGGCTGGGCGCACTCGCTATCTATGACACGGGGAAACTGCTGGAGCAGGCAGTCACAGTGTTTGCAATGAGTCTTGATGCCCTGGGGGGCAACACTGCGCAGTTTGATCCAAGGATCATGAAGTTAAGGCCTCACGCCGGAATGGCCTACATCGCAGAGCGTGTTAACAGCGCATATGTCGGTGGAGCGCGTGCAGGCACTTCGGGCGTGCAGGACCCGTACACGCTCAGGTGTGCGCCGCAGGTTCTGGGTCCCCTGAAGGACATGCTTGATTACTGCCGCAGCACTGTGACGATCGAAATGAATTCGACTACGGACAATCCGATAGTGCTGCCTGATGACGGTCAGGTCATATCCGCAGGCAACTTTCACGGACAGCCGATAGCAGTCGCACTGGACAGCCTGTGCATCCCGTTGCTTGCAATGATGTCCTTTTCCGAGAGGAGGACCGCCAGGCTGATAGATTCGAAACTCAGCGGCTTGAAACCTTTCCTTGCTGACAGACCGGGACTGCAGTCTGGTTATATGGTTCCGCAGTACACGGCAGCAGCACTTGTTTCGGAGGGAAAAATCCTGTGCCACCCGTCCTCCTCCGATTCCATTCCAACGTCCGCGAATCAGGAGGATTTTGTGAGTATGGGAGCCTATTCCGCGATAAAATTGAGACAGATGGTCGGGTATGCATTCACTGTCGTTGGCATAGAGGCAATGTGCGCGGCACGTGCGCTGGACCTCGCCGGAGGACCATCTTCGTCCGCCATCAGAGAGGCGCACGCACGCGTCAGGAGACATGTGCGCGGATATGACGGGGACAGAGTGCTGTCTGAAGACATAGAAGCATGTGCGGACATGCTGAAGAATGGTTCACTCCTGCGCTGAATGGAAGGCAGGTAACATTCACAAATCGAGGCCGAGTTTGCGCAGGACCGACGCGTCCATCGAAAAGCAGACATTGACATTCGGCATGTCCACGATCTCGCTGATGTGCAGACTCCCTGTCAGAGAGCAGAGCATGTAAGCCTCCGCCCTGTCAACACCTGCCGAATGAATGACGTCCACCATCTGTATAACTGCGCTCCTTGAAGCCTGATATATGTCGTGCGATATTCCGGAAGTGGAAAAAACAGTCCCTTCCTCCCTTGACTCCCTGGACACAACAAGCGGTGCGCCGATGCCCGCATTTCCTTCTTCGACAGTAAGCCTGATTCTCACCCTTGCTGGCATCTCTATTGACGTGCCGCAGACCTCTCCGTCGCCCTGGAGGGCATGCGGATCAGCAGTGGCAAAGAGTCCGCCGTCCACGTTGACAGGGAAGTACACCTTGCTCCCCCTGCGCACACGCCTGTTGTCCATGTTTCCGCCGAAATACTGCGGAGGGATTAGATCGTATTCCGCATCGCCTCCCGGAGCCACGCCCATTACTCCAAGAAATGGTTTCGTTCTCAGAGATATGCCCTTCAGGAATGCGCCGTTCATCGGTCTCGCCATCCCTCCGTCGATGGACCAGTAATACATCTTCGTCTCGCTGAACAGATCATGGAGGAGGCCGAAGTCGTTAGACACCATGCTCCATCCCCAGTTGCCGCATTTGATGTCCAGTATTTCCGCACACAGCATGTCCCCCTTCTTTGCCTCCTTTACTAACACAGGCCCGACAGCCGCATCGGTCAGTGAGCCGTCACGCGTGGAAATTCCGGCGACAGTCGCGCCCGGCTTTATCTGATCAGTGGAGGCATCCGGGAGATCAAACGTGACGGTATCGCCAGAATGTATTTCAATTGCAGGCTCGTTCCTTCCAGACCATTTGAGTATGAGGTTGCTGCGGTCATGCCCGTTCAGATGACGATCTGTCATGAACCTTGAATCGCGGGATGGGATAAAGAATTCGTCCAGGACTCGAGTGTCGCACGATGCGCATGCCCGGCAGGATAAAACGTTGTTCTCTTAATCCGACCCAGTTGAGAAACATATTTTAACCATGCAATATTGAAGAAACACAACACACAATCTGGTGGTTCAATAGAAATATATTCCAGATTCCGGAAATATGTTGTTTCCGGGTATGTCAAGAAATGGACAATAATTGGCGTCCTGATTGGTATAATTGCAGGAACAGGTTCGCTTGTGCTCTATTACGCAATATCCTTCTGCACCTCGCTTTTCCTTACGGGCATAACAGGATTTGTTCCTCCATCGCCCATCAGTGAGGGGGGAACGGCCGTATACGCATTCGGGCATTTCAAATACTGGCTCATTCCGGTTTCGACGACGCTCGGTGGTCTCCTGTCCGGCATTCTCGTCTACAGGCTCGCGCCCGAAGCTGAAGGGCACGGTACGGATGCCGCGATCGAGGCATTTCACTTCAGGGGCGGAGTCATCAGAAAGAGGGTACCTGCCGTTAAACTGGTCTCATCGGCCATAACCATCGGCTCGGGAGGCAGCGCTGGAAGGGAGGGGCCGGTAGCTCAGATCGCGGCGGGCTTCGGCTCTTTTGTGTCAGACATATTCAGGCTGAACGATAAAGACAGAAGAATAGCGGTTGCGGCCGGTATCGGTGCCGGCATAGGCAGCATTTTCATGGCACCGTTCGGCGGAGCGCTGTTGAGCACCGAAGTGCTGTACAGAAGGGATTTCGAAGTCGATGCACTCATACCCTCCATAATAGCCTCCGTTACAGGATATGCGATTTTCGGCTATTTCTTCCACTACAGCCCACTTTTCACCCTGCCTTCTTCGACACCAATCGCGTTCTATCATCCGCAGTCGCTCGCGCTTTATGCACTCGTGGGACTGCTGGCTGGCCTCACGGGCATACTTTACGTTAAGTCATTCTACGGCATCAAGAGACAGTTCGCCAGATTGAGAATGATACCGAATTACGTGAAGCCTGCAATAGGCGGTCTCCTGGTTGGCCTGATTGCAATGGCTTTTCCTGAAGTGCTTGGACTGGGTTACGGATGGGTTCAGCTCATATTGCTCAACAATCTCACACTTCTGCCGCTGTGGATATTGATTGTCATCCTGTTTCTCAAAATTCTGGCAACGTCGTTCACCATAGGGTCCGGTGGCTCCGGAGGCGTCTTCGCACCTGGAATAGTCATAGGCACATTCCTGGGTGCCATCATAGCAGTCATTTTTCACGACTACCTTTCAACCCTGTTTCCTTACCTGAGCCTGGCAGAAATAGCAATAGTGGCAATGATCGCGTTCTTTGGCGGGATATCAAAGGCACCTATTTCCATAATCATAATGGGAACGGAAATGACCGGGGGCTACGCACTTTTCCTTCCTCTGATGCTTGCGACGACAATATCTTACTTTGTATCTGGCAGCAGGTATTCGATATACAGCATGCAGGTACTCGATAAAGCACATTCGCCTGCACATGCGGCTGAATTCGAGAAGCCAATAATGGATCTTGTAAGCGCGAGGGATGCCATGAACCCGGCAATTACTTCCATCGAAGGGAGCATGAGCCTGAACGATGCGTACCGACTTCTGCTGGAGAGGAAGAGCGCGGGAATTGTAGTTACTGAAGACGGTGCCCCGGCCGGATATATTGCGTTCGCGGATCTTGCCGGCGGCGAGCGACCGGAGGGTATGAAACTGAGAGACAGGGTGAAGGTAAAGGTCGAATCTATTTCTTCAGAAGGGACAGCACATCAGGCATTCAACTTGCTCATAAGCAGGAAGATAGAGATGCTCGCTGTTTTCGATGCAAAACGGAAAGAGACCATAGGCGTCATCGGTCTGTCAGAGATCGCAAAGGCATATAACGAGAAAATCAAACAGATTCAAAAACAGGCCGGAGAGGACGAAGGCCTTACGCCGGAATAACCGCCTGAAGTGGCAATATATCGGTAACATCATTTGCAATAGTCGATTATCGGTAAGTTCCATTGACATCTGAGAGGAATACGGTGACCAGTTCAATGAACGCTTCCGGTTTGTCCCTGTGCGGTACATGTCCGGCGCCGGGGATCACTCGGTAAATGCTGTCCGGCAGCTCTCCCATCAGTCTTTCGCCTGTGGATGGGGGTATGACGTCGTCATGCTCACCCCAGATGATCAGAGTTGGAATCTTCGATTCCCTTATTGCCTCGACATATGGTGACGAGTCCTCAACACGATTCCCGTAGCCGGCTCCCGCTGTGTCCTCGAGTATTAGTGCAGAGGCTAAACCAGGGTTGCGGATGATGCAATTCATGGATATCCACCCGCCCATGGAGTTGCCGGCAAGCACTGTTTGAGTAACGCCTTCGCGACGCATGATCTTTTCCACAGTTGAGGTATAGTCTGCAATAGGTATATCCGCAAAATCACCGAAAAAGGGAGGAAGGCTCGGTGCTATGACGGTATATTTGTTCTTCATCGCATCTATTGTTTTTTCCCAGGTTCCGGAATGCCCGTTCCAGCCGTGAATGAGTACACACTTCTGCGCAGCTGTCCCCTCGACACAATACCCCACGCTGCCGAACCGCTCCGAATCAATCCGCCTGTTGTCACGTGGTCTGTCCATCATCGTCTCGTGCACCTCGGGCCAATGCAGCAATACCTGAACAGAAAGCGCGTTCTGCGGGCAGCATAACAGCAGGCAGCTTCGATCTCATCAGGCACAACACTGACGCCAGACACAGTTGCGTCACAATAACCGAACTCCTATGTCTGTTTTTCCGCTGCATCTGCGCAGAGTTTCAATGCATCCAGCGAGCAGGCATTGCGCACCATCTCCCTGCTGCCGGGGTATGCTTTCTCCGAAACAACTTCCGTCCCCTTGTAAACAACTGCGATGAATGCAAGACCGATTGCCTTCTTTTCGGTCTGTCCCGTCGGGCCCGCAATACCGGTCGTTGAGACGGCCATGGTCGAATCGAATATTCTCGCGGCACCACGAGCCATTTCCAGCGCAGTCTCCCGGCTTACCGCACCGTGAGAGGCAATTGTCTGCCTGTTTACACCGAGCAGCCTGACCTTTGCGTCGTCTGCGTACGCAACGACGCCTCCTTTGAAAAAGGAGGATGCACCGGGTACGGAGACTATGGCATTAGACACATGCCCGCCGGTAAGTGATTCGGCAACGGACAGAGTGTGCGACCTTGCAGTAAGCAATCCTGCAATGCCGGCAACAAGTTCAACCGTTGCCTTCTGAAAGTCTGAAGAGTTCTCTGACACGTTCCGCACCGCCGAAATCGTCGATGACGCGCAAGACACCTTCCGGAACCAGAGGCTGCCATTTGCCCTTGTTGATCATCAGTTCCCGTATGTGTGTTCCGGAATACTTTTTCCTGTTGTA
Organism: Candidatus Sysuiplasma acidicola; assembly: GCA_019721035.1. Taxonomy (NCBI): domain Archaea; kingdom Methanobacteriati; phylum Thermoplasmatota; class Thermoplasmata; order Candidatus Sysuiplasmatales; family Candidatus Sysuiplasmataceae; genus Candidatus Sysuiplasma; species Candidatus Sysuiplasma acidicola. Next base: position 40,197 of record JAHEAA010000015.1, on the reverse strand, counting down.
TATCCGGGTCTGCCGAACTTCGAAGCCTGCTTCAGTGAACAGCCTCTGAGTCAACGGATTGTTGGTGAATGTGATGTTAAACGGCGGAACAAGCGAGCGCACGTGAGAGACCCATACGGAGTACCTGTTCACATCCATGATTGGCACCACGTGGATCTTCTCCAGGAGCCCTTCTTCCTTCATGGCTGAGTGTATCATGCGGTAGCGTTCCCCGGCAGTGAACGGATTCTCGCGTATATGTGAATACTGCGCACTACCTATACCGATAACAAGCTCATCGCATTGCGCGAGTATCTCCCTCACGACATGCATATGGCCGAGGTGGAACGGCTGATACCTGCCAATCACTAACCCGATCATCTGAGACACGCTTTATCTCGGAACGGGCCTGCCGCCTTTAATCTTTGCCGGCTGAGTCTGTGGTATCTCGACGTCGGCATCACCCGATTTCTGGACGAATATAGAACCTATCCTGGCAAGAAGCTGATCTTTCTCGGCCCCGGGCACGAGCGCCTCTTTGAGCACATCGTACAAAGTCCTGACCGGGAATATTTTGATCTTCCCTTCATAGCGCGGTTCGAGTATGATATCCCCGAGATTGTCCTCCGGAAGAATTACCTCAATCAGGCCGGTCTCTGCAGCCGCCTCTGTCTTGGCCGTCACGCCTCCGACAGGCAGCACGAATCCGCGCACGCTGAGGCTCCCGGTCATGGCGATGGACTGATTCACGGGTATGCCTTCAAAGGCGGAAATGACAGCAGTTGCAATCGAGACCGATGCGCTGTCGCCTTCGACGCCCTCGTATGTGCCTATGAACTGTATGTGAATGTCGTGATTGCTTATGTCTTCGCCAGAGTATTTCTTGATTATGGCAGACACATTGTCAACCGCTTCCTTTGCAATGTCGCCCAGCTTTCCGGTGGCTATGACGCGCCCGCCCGATCTGGTATGCGCCGGAGTAACTTCCGCAACGATCGGCAGCACTATGCCGGATAATTCGGAGATGCCCGATTCCCCGCCGAGCGCCGCCAGACCGTTCACAGTACCAACCAGACCGCCGGCGGTAGTGATTGAATTATATTCTTTTCTCCTCTGGATATACCTGTCCGCCACCTGCTGCTCAAGGGATCGGGCGATTGCCTTTGCCTTGAGCACATGCTCGCGGTGGACTGTGTCCGATCCCTCCTCCCGCGCTATGTCTCCAGCCACCCGGACGAGACCGCCCAGTTCCCTCAGCCTCAGTGTAAGTCTGCCCTTCCTCCCCGCTCTCCTCTGTGCTTCCTTGATTATTTCTGCAACCGCGAATTTATCAAAGTGTGAGATTTTCTTGTCTTTGACGACTTCCTGAGCAACGAATCTGACTAATTTCTGCCTGTTGAGCGTGTTGTCCGGCATGGTGGTGTTCATGTACACTTCGTAGCCGTATCCCCTCACTCTGGACCTCAATGCAGGATGCATTCCCTGCAGCGCATCCAGATTTCCTGCAGCGACAAGTATGAAGTCGCACGGTACTGGCTCGCTCTTCACCATCGCACCGGAACTCCTTTCACTCTGTCCCAGAATGGAGAAACGGCCTTCCTGCATTGCCGTGAGAAGGCTCTGCTGCGACTCCATCCTGAGCAGGTTTATCTCATCGATGAACAGAACGCCCTTGTTTGCCTTGTGTATCGCACCCACTTCGAGTCTTTCATGAGCCGGCGTTTCCAGCCCGCCGCTCTGGAATGGATCGTGTTTCACGTCCCCGAGCAGCGCACCCGCGTGGGCGCCGGTCGCGTCTACAAATGGAGGCAAATCATCAGGGCTGTGCGAAACCAGCAGTTTCGGGACCATGATGCTCTCCTGCCTCTGACCGGTATAGCGTGTGAAAAACCAGATGAAAATCGCGGCGATTATTCCAAAGAGCAGGATGGACGGATCGTGGTTGTATATGAAAACTGCAATGGATGCGATGACAATCATGAGAACAAGCATCCAGTAAACAGATGCTTTCTGCTGTCTCCTCTGCATCATTTCTGCACGCTGGGCATTAACAATTTCCTTCCCTTTGCCCGCCGGTATGATCCTTATCTTCGGTTCATTTGGATCGTCCGGGTTGTGATATGCGATAATATCCTGCAGCTCGCCTCTTGGCAGGAACTCAACCATTGAACTCGCAAGCATGGACTTGCCTGTTCCGGGTTCTCCGATAAGCATAACATGTCTTTTCTGCTCCGAAGCCTTCCTGACAACACGAACGGCTTCATCCTGACCGATGACCTGATCCGACTGGCGGGTAGGTATGCTTATTTCTGCCGTGGATGAAAAATTCTGGGAAACAATCCATGTGTCTGCGTCTTCGATTCCCTCAACAGGCTCTTTAGTCTGTAATTCACCATCTGACAAATGAGTTCAGCTCTACACCATTTGTAGTTTTCCTTGCTAAATAAGGTTTTTGGGATGAGTGCAGCAAAGAATAAATCGCACGTTTTGTCACGCGGTGCGAAACAATATGCTGGCAAAAAGAGGTTGCGACTGTACTAAGCGCGCTCCGGTACAGAGCCATATGCAACAATCGTGATATACCAAAGCAGTGGTTAGCTGTGAAGCATAAACACGCGGAGGAGGCATCAACTGTGCGACATGGTCTCGCATTCATCACATCACGATTATATCGTGAGGAATATTGCCATGACTCGTGCAGTATGGCGCACATCGAACTAGCCGATGACCTGCATCTGCGCGTGCCGCGGACTCCGCCCGTACAATGAGGAGCAAACCTTCAGACGAATGGAACATTACCTGCGTTTGAATGATTGGCCGCGATCGGATAAACTGAGGTCAGTAAAATGGAGCCAGAAGTAGTCACCCCCGAAGAAATAGGAATCGATGCAGATATAGCCGAAATACTTCGTTCCGACGGCATCACGGCTCTTTATCCCACCCAGATTTCAACCCTGCCGCACGTGATTCAGGGGAAGAATCTGGTGGCGGCGGTGCCGACCGCGAGCGGCAAATCACTGATTGGATACATCGCCCTGCTCAGGGCATTCAAACAGGGGCACAAGGGCATGTACATTGTGCCGCTGAGGGCCCTTGCCACTGAAAAACATGAGGATCTGAAAAAGTATGAAAAAATAGGCGCCAAAGTGGCAGTTTCAACCGGCGATTTCGATTCGAAGGGGGAGAGTCTGCAAAAATTCGACATCATCGTAGCGACGAGTGAAAAGGCAGATTCACTCCTGAGACACAACTCCACCTGGATCAGGGAACTGTCCGTCCTGGTCGTTGATGAGATACACCTGATGAACGACGCGGAAAGAGGACCGACGCTGGAAATGGTAATTGCGCGTCTGCGGAAACTGGTGCCGAACATACAGGTGGTCGGCCTCAGTGCCACAATCAAGAATTCAAAGGAGATTGCAGACTGGCTCGAAGCTGTGCACGTAACCAGCGACTGGAGGCCCGTGAATCTGAAATATGGCACATACTGCGACGGCGAGATATTCTTCACGAATAATGAGAGGAGAAGTCTTGAAGTTGACGACGACCACCTGTGGGCACTCATAAAGGATGCGACGAAAACAGATGGCCAGGCTCTTGTATTTGTCAACACGAGAAAGAGCACGGAAACGACGGCGCTGAAGTACAGAGGGATGATGTCGAAGAGGCTCAAAGCAGAAGGAACAGAGCTGGGCGAAGACACAGAGTCTGATGATGACGAAGAGGAGGCTACCGAGGTCTCGAATATGCTTTCCGCATCGCTGAAATCAGGCATCGCATTTCATCATGCAGGCCTCACCGGAAAGCAGCGCACAAAGGTCGAGAGCATGTTCAAGAATGGAAAAATAAAATGTCTCGTTGCAACACCGACACTTGCCGCCGGCATCAATCTGCCTGCAAGGACTGTGATAATCAGAGACATCTACAGATACGACTCCCAGCTGGGAAACACGCTGATACCTGTTATGGAGATAAAACAGATGCTGGGGAGGGCCGGAAGACCGAAATATGACGATTACGGGGAAGCCATAATAATCTCAAGGACCAGGGAACAGGCCTCACTCATACTCGATGAATATCTTCTCGGTGAAGTTGAGAGCGTAAATTCTCAGATTGGAAACGAGAAGGCACTCAGAAACAACGTGCTTAGCGCCGTTGCTACGAGGCTTGCAGCATCGGAGGAGGAACTCAGGCATTTCTTTTCCCTCAGTTTCTTCGCTTTTGTCAACGATCTTGAACCCCTTCTGGATGGGGTGGAGACCGCGCTGAACTATCTTGAAGAAAATGGAATGGTAGTGAAAGAGGGAGGCAGACTGAGAGCTACCGTGTTCGGCAAGAGAGTCTCTGACCTGTACATAGACCCTAAATCGGCTGTGATAATTAAAGAAGCCATAAACAGGTTCGGGACCGGCAAAGAACTCGGTTTCCTTCATTCTGTGTGCTCCACGCCCGACATGATACCCCTCTTCTGCAGGACCTCGGAGACTGTAACGTATGATGAAATCGCCGAGGGAAGAAAGAAAGAACTTCTGCAGAGCATAGAGGACGCTGAGGACACCGGGCTATATCTTTCACAGTTGAAAACGGCGCTGATGCTGCTCGACTGGATTGGAGAGGAAAGGGAGGAGACGATTCTCCAGAGATACAACATTTATCCCGGAGATTTGAGAAACAAGGCCGACACGGCGTCGTGGCTCGTCTCAAGCGCGGCTGAACTCGCTTCTCTGCTGTCATCAGACGCGAAGCGGAGCATCGAAATGCTTGCGAGGAGGCTGGAAAAAGGTGTGAGCGAAAGGCTGCTGGACCTTGCGTCGCTCAAAGACATCGGAAGGACGAGGGCGCTTGCACTGTACACGCACAATTTCCGAACAAGAAGGGATATATCAGCCGCGGACGTCGGAAAGCTTTCGCTCGTGCCTGGCATAGGAAAAAACATAGCTGAGAATATCATAAAGCAGTCAAAGAAGGCAAGGAAGCCCGTCGTTGAACAGAAGGAGGAAATTCCGGAGGATTGGTTCTTCCGTGAGTAGTGCGAATCTCCCTCCCAGTGTGCTGGACGTGACGTTGATAGGATGTAACAGGCAAAAGGCGGATCCCGTCGAAATCATAAACACCTTCAGGAAGGAGGGGTACGCGGTTCAGCCGGTGCGATCTGACATGGTATTCGGCGCCGAGCACATGATGGCAGCATACATGCATGCCGCCAGGGCTTTTTCAAGGGGGAGCAACAGGTCTGATGACCTCATGACCGAATTCATGATGTACGCTGCCTGTGAGACACAGATTACCAGGGCCATAGAGAAAATGAAAGTCACGTCTCAGCGGGGAATTGTTATGCTCATAGTGCCGGCAATGGATGCCGTGCTGCTGGAAAGCATGCTGGCGCGCATGAAGCTGGGCAGGGATGACACGTTGATGGATGTCTCCGAAAGCAAGCGGGAGAATGCCGTTGAACTCGGTGTAAAATGGGGTGTGGACGTGACAGACGCGGTGATTGAGAGAATCGCAGTGCTGGACATCATGAAACGATGAGAGAAGTGTGCCAGCGTACGCCAGTTTGAATGCCCCTGGCCGCAGTAATCATTCGGGCAAGTGTTAATAATGTTGCGACGATAGTAGTTTCCCGCAAGCGCCAACAGAAAATATGTGGAGAGTCCGACATTGGATGAAAAACAGATAATAGAGGCACTCAGGCCGGTCATGGATCCTGAGATAGGAATAAGCATAGTGGAACTCAACATGGTCAGGGGCGTCCGGATTGAGGGGACCAAGGTGAGCGTAGACATCGCGCTGACCGTGCAGGGCTGTCCGCTTCAGAAGACCATCGAATCAGACGTGAGGACAGTTCTGAAAAATGTGCCCGGACTGGAGGAGGTCGAGTTAAAGCTCGGAGTCATGACGAAAGAGGAACAGTTTGCGCTTTCGGAGGAATTGAGAAAGAGGAGAAACCAGAAGAAACCTGAGGGAGCCACTGAAGTTGCACCCGGCATTTTCAGATATGGTAAAATGGGCATCCAGCATGTCATAGCCGTAATTTCAGGCAAGGGAGGCGTGGGGAAGTCGCTCACGACAGCCGTGATAGCCAGTGAACTGACCAGAGAGGGCTTCAGCGTTGGCATACTCGATGCAGACATAACAGGCCCCAGCATGGCCAAGATTATGGGCGTGCATGGAAGGGCGGCAGCAACGGAGAAAATGCTGATACCGGCTAAGACAGCGGCAGGCATCAAACTCATCTCCATGAATCTGATACTGGAGAAACAGACGCAGGCTGTCGTCTGGCGGGGACCGCTGGTGACAAGAGCCATAAACCAGATGTACTCGCAGACTGACTGGGGAGATTTGCATTTTCTGCTGCTTGACCTTCCTCCGGGAACGAGCGACGCGCAGCTGACCGTATTCCAGTCCATACCGCTTGACGGCGTGATAGTGGTGACGACGCCACAATCGCTTGCGCATATGATTGTAGAAAAGGCGCTGGACATGGCCAGGGTCACGAAGATACCGGTCCTTGGCCTCGTGGAGAACATGAGTTATCTGAAATGTCCACACTGCGGTGAAGAGGTGAACCTGTATCCGCACGACGACGGCAGTGAAACGGCGATGCTGGCAAAACTTGAACTCCTCGGAAGACTTCCTTTTGATCCGGCAGCCACGGCACTTGCGGACAAAGGGGAAATCGAGCAGTACCGGAGCGATGATGTCAGACGGCTTGTTTCAAATGTCAGGAACAAAATACTTTCAATCTCATCAGTTTCAGTTGAACCCATTGCCTGGAAGGCGGAAGAGACGGTAGCAGGGATCAGACGATGACGATAACGGAGAGGGAAAGCTCGTTTCAGGGCGTGAGGAGCGGAAAGGTGCTCAATTGGCCAAACTGATAGAGTGTGTTCCGAATTTCAGCGAAGGCAGAGACGCCGGCATCGTGAAGCAGATATGCGATGCTGTCAGGAGCATCGAAGGCATCATGTTTCTAGGCTCCGAGCTGGACGCATCACACAACAGGAGTGTGCTCACATTCGCAGGCACGCCCTCACCCGTCGCGGAGGCCGCGTTTGCAGCCGCCAGAAAGGCTTCCGAACTCATTGACATGAACAGGCACAAAGGGGAGCATCCCAGAATAGGAGCGACAGATGTGGTGCCGCTCATACCCCTTGCAGGAACAAGCATGGAGGAATGTGTGGCTCTCTCTGTGGAAATAGCGAAAAGGATATCGGACGAGCTGGGAATACCCACATATCTCTATGAGCGCTCTGCCAGAAGACCGGAACGTAAGAATCTTTCCGACATCAGGAAAGGCGAATATGAGGGACTCAAAGAAGCGGTTCTTATGGACGCCGGGAGAAAACCGGATTTCGGCGGACCCGCACTTCATCCGACTGCAGGTGCGACTGTCGTGGGCGCAAGGCCGCTCCTGGTTGCCTATAACATATACCTCAATACTCCGGACGTTTCGGTGGCGAAGAGAATAGCGAAAAAGATTAGGGAGAGAGATGGAGGACTGCCGGGGGTCAAGGCACTCGGTTTCCTGATAAAGGAGAAAGACATGGCACAGGTATCAATCAACCTGACGGACCTTTCAAAGACTGGAATGAGCGAGGTTTACGCACGCGTGGCGGAAGAGGCGACGCTGGAAGGCGTTACAGTGGCCGGGAGTGAAGTCGTGGGAATGGTTCCGGCCTCTGAATTCATACAGATTGGAGTGCAAAAACTTAAGCTGATGGAGTTTGATTCAAATCAGGTGATAGAGTCCAGGCTGCTTGATATCATGACAGAAGGAGGGCGGAAATGACTTCGTACTCCGACAAAAAGATCTCTGAATTCATCAAAGAGCTTGCGTCGTCCGCGCCCACACCCGGCGGCGGCTCCGCTTCCGCGATAATCGGCGCCACTGCTGCAGCGCTCATAGTAATGGACTGCAATCTGACGATCGGCAAACAGGCGTATGCGGGCGTCCAGGGGCAGGTCGCGGGCATCAGGAAGAGAGGAGAACGCATAAGCAGGATGCTGCTCAGACTCGCGGATGCAGATGCAAGAAGCTTTGAGGCAGTCATGAAAGCGCTTTCGCTGCCAAGAGAGACGGAACTGCAGAAGCTCAAGCGATTCGAAAGGATCCAGACGGCGCTGAAGAGGGCGACGGAGGTACCGCTGGAGGTTATGAACTTATGCGCGGAGCTCGAGGAAATGGCGAACTTCATGGTTGAATACGGGAACAGAAACAGCCGTTCAGATGCACTAGTCGGAAGCATAATGGCCGAAGCGGCGCTCAAGGGCGCCTATGAGAATCTTGAAATAAATCTGGAGTCCATCAAGGACGAGCATTTTATTTCTGAAATGAACAAGAGGGTGGCGGAGCTTCTGAAGACGCCTCCGCAGTATGTGCGATGAGCGCTCGAAGATGCGCCTCAATAATATTTTCTACAACGTGAACGTCACGGAACACAATGTTCACCGTAGTGGTAGTTTTAGGATGCAGGCCGGATGGAGACAGACCAACGCCTGAGATGGTAAAGCGCGTCAGATGCGGAGTGGAGGCGGCAAAAGGAACGGCGAAGGAGAGGTACGTGCTCATGTTCTCCGGAGGAAGGACGGCGGGAACGTTCAGCGAAGCTTCAGTGATGCACCGTGTCTATGAGGAAATGTTCCCGGATGCTGCCATACCTTCTGTACTCGAAAACAGGAGTCTTGACACAATCGGCAATGCATTCTTCTGCTCGTCTCTGCTCGAAGGGTTGGAATACGACAATGTGATCGTTGTAACCAGCCCGTATCACATCAACAGATCCAGGTACCTGTTTTCATTCATGCTCGGCCATAAAGTTTCGTACAGAACGTTCGGACGCGTTCCGGCCGATTACACGAAAGAGGAGCGAAAGAGCCTGCAGATGGCCAGAGAGATGATGAAGGGCATAAAGAGAGGAGATCTTGAAGCAATATGGAAGAGGATGTCGGATGTTCATCCTCTTTATTCGGCTGATGTGTAGCAAACGCTCCGGCTACATTCGCAATCTGCTCATGGCGGTAAGCTTAAGCGCCTATCGGAAGGCCGCATTCGCATGCCTTGAGCCTTGAGGAGCAGGGGATGTGGTATTCTCTACCGCAGTTACAATTGTAGGTCTGCACTCCCTCACGCAATCTGCCCCTGCAGTGCGCACAAATCCTCACCCTCACTATCGATGAGCCTTCCACCCTGAAGAGTCTGCTGTACACATGTTCCTCACTGTCTACGAGACTGCGGGCCTTAACGCTCACCTTCACATCTCCGGTCGCGGACGGCGAGATATTCAGATGCCTTTCCTGACCGGGTTTCATATTGCCAACCTCATCGTTCATGCTGAACGACTGACCTTTCACTTCAATGGATACGCCGAGAGCGACCGCACGACCCCTGTTGCGCACAGCGATCATGGGTGATGCGCTTCCCCTGATTTCTTCAACCGAAAATGATGGAAGCATACTGTTCCGAAGCTTCTTCATATCGTCGATAAGCTGTGCTGCAGTCGCAGGCGCATTTTCCGGCATATCGGAGAACAGTGTATTGAATTTGCTCTCGAATGCGCGCATGTTAATGCCGGCACCGCGCAGGATCTGTGAAAGAGACTGATACTCAGACTGTAGCGGCGCGAGTGCAGCTGCTGTCACGGCCTTTCTGGATGCCTGTTCCCTGACTTCCCTGAGATATGCCATCGCCGCGTCATACCGCTGGTCTGAAATGAGTTCATCCAGCCGGTTCATTGCGGCAGTTCGAAGAGCCTCAGGATAGTCGATCCCCTCCAGTCCTCTGTTGAAGGCAGCCTGCAGCGTTTCCAGTATGACAAACGACAGATCCTTGAGACCGTTGAAGCTCAGAGAGAGCGAATCGAAAAGTCGTCCTTCCATCATTGCCTCCTTCGACTGTTCCGTGATGCCCTGCCTGAATTCCAAACCTAGTTCGTCCGCAGCTCTTCCCGCCTTCTCCAAGGCATTGAGTGTTGAAAGGCACGTGCTGTTGATCGCCTCTTCCGCCTTCCTGTCGCAGGCTGCAATGAGCGTGAGTGCCTCAACCGGTTTGCCGGCAGACATGGCCTCTGCGATTCCTGCCGCCATCTCCCTGCATTCCCTGACCTGGACACCGATCTCCTCATAAGAGTTGAGCTTCTGTTCGAGCGCGGCAGCCTTCTCCCCTGCCCTCTTGCTGTCTGACTGGAGCTCATCCATAATCTGCTCGATGCGAAGACCCTTCTCGATTACCTCGCGGTATCTTCTTGACTCTAGCAGCTTCTTCATGTCATCGATTTCCGCATCAAGTGTGGATGTGTCGACGCCCTGCTGGCGCACGGAATCCACTTTCGATGCCGTGACTTCCAGCGTTCTCTTCGACATTTCTTCCTGCAGCTTTACCTTGTCGCAGTATTCCTTGATGGATAGCAGTCTTGACGCGCCTTCCGGCTTACCGGCCGCAAGGATAGGCTTCAGTGCCTGTATGTTCTCCTTCGCGCCTTCCATGTCTTCATCAGGCACAATGGGCATTAAAGTCTCCGCGTAGCGCATAAGCATCTGCGGACCCTTCGCCCTCAGCATTTCGGCACATATTTCGATGCATTTCTGCGCTGTCTGGAGAGCGAGTAGATGCTGTTCGTTGTTCAGGAGCGATCTGGACTGTCTCAACATGCTTATCGCAGAACTCTCTATGATGCCAAGTTCGTCCATATGCTCAACAAACTCCTCCGCAGTGCGCATGGCCACGGCAGACTCTGCAACCGTATTCCTTGAAAAGTCAAGTTCCTTGTCTGCAAGACTCAGACTGTTGAACGACTGCTCATAACGTTTCTGCGCAAGTAATTCCCTGGCCTTCTCGAGCCTTGATTCCACGAGTTTGACGTCGATACCATCCATCTCAGCCCTTGTGCTGTCGGCCCCGATGGCTTTTATCGCGCTGTCTATGGCGTTCTGAACAACTGCCTCGATATCACTGACCACCTTCCTCGAAAGGAGTAGTGCATTGTAGTGATCGCGCTCGCGCATGAGTGCCACTGCATCGTTCTTCATCGATTCGAAGTCTGTCGTATCGAGGGACAGCGTTCCGGCGAGCTGGAGGAGAGATTTCATTGCCAGTATCTCCCTGGCGGCAAGATTCGGTGCTAGTGCTTTTTCCAGCTTCTCCTGTATCTCCAGGACCATCCTGCCCGCAGTAGCATAGTCATAGTGTTTGATGGAGGATCTGGCAGCGGATATGAGTTCCTCCACGTCCTGCAGATTATTGCCTGTCTGCCTTCCTTCCGCGAACAGTTTCTCGGCCCTTTCGAGGCCGGCCTCGATCTCTTCGACACGTTTGAGCTTCGAGTGTATTTCCTCCCTGGCGATTGAGACCATCTTTGTAGCAGTCTCGAAGTCCTCAAATTTTAACGCAGCACGCGCTCTTCCTATGAGATTATACCCGTACCCGATCTCCACCTTCTTACGCCTTGATGCGGAGACCATGCCCATCAGTTCAGACATTTCGTTTGTGAAGTAATCGGTGAGCAGACCGTACATTATATCGTGGGCCTCTCCTGCCGATTTCAGCGCAGATTCAACGTCAATGGCGAGGTTTCTTTCGGCTCCTTCTATCATGCTTGCGACGACGCCACTGGAAACAGACGGAACAATTGACATCAGCCGCCTCGTCCGCTGAACAAGCGAGTTTACTCTGTACACATCGCCGTTGCTCGACCAGTCTACGACGTCCTTAGCGATGCACGCAGATCTGTAATACTCTTCCTTTTCCTCAAGGCCGTTTGCGTTAAACATCAGTTTTTCGAGTCGCTCTCTCCTGTTTCCTGATGCAGCAGCAGCTGCTTCCTTTGCCTTTTTCATCCACGATGTATTCAGCTGAAGGAGTGCCCGGTCGACCTCTTCCTCCATTTTGACAGTGATACCCAGGCACCGGTTATATTCCCGGTTCTTAACGAGTGAGATGGCATTTTCAAGAAGCTTGTTGAGCTCGAGCGTTTCCGCGCCCAGGTATTCCAGCGCAGAAATCTTTCTGTCGAGTCCATCGATCTGGCTCGTCGAAAATGTCTCCAGCATCGCATGCATTTCCGAAACCAGAAGGTTGGCCTCGTTGACGAAGCCCTGGAAATCTTTCTGCTCATACCTGCGCTTTGCGTCAGCATACTTTATGCTCATATCCACGGAATTGGCTATCCGCGCAGAGACTATTGCATATTCCGTCTCTATGGTCTTCATAAGCTCCGACGCTTGCATGACCTGCTCCGAGAGCTTCCTTGCCTCATCGTTTGCGAGTTCAGCCGTTTTGACTGCGTCGTCAAACCGGCGCCTCTTCATCAGCTCCCTGACCTGTTTAATCTGTTCATTGACGGAGGTAATATCGGCTCCGCTTCTGATTGCATCTGAAATGTATTTCTTGCCGTTGAGCAGTATGCGTGCGATGAAATCGTATTTTGCCTTTTCCAGCTCCCCCTCCACCTGTTTGAGTGTCGTATATGCTTTTTCAAAGTCGTTCTCAGACAGCATCTGCTCTGCCTGTTTCAGATGAAAAGAAGCAGTGCCGATTACGCTTGGAGGGAGCATCTTGTTGAGCATGTCCGAGCGCACCGTCTTTATGTTGACTTCGAACGCTCTCCTTAGCCTGTGATCAATGTCCCTGTTGAGCGAGGACAGAAGAGACTGGATTTCGCCGAATCTCTTCTCGGCTGGCAGCGCTTTTATCTGATCGAGTCTCTCCTTGTGAGATGATGTGCCGAGCCCGAATTGCCTTGATATTTCGATTTTTGAGGAGATCGACTGCATCTGAGCTTCGGTGTTTCCCCTGAATTTCGAAACGATTGACGCGGCAGCTTCGTCAAGCAGCCTGAATGCATTCTCAAAATTGTTTGAGGTCATCTCGTTCCTGGCGCCGGTGAGCAGTGTGTCAACACCTTCGAGGTTCATGCCGTGCGATTTAGCCTCAACCATCGTTCTCTGCACCTTTGAGAACTCCACCGAGTAGAGTTCCGATATGTTCTTTTCTTCGCGCGACCAGACTTCGGTCAACAGTGCATCTGCCTTCTCGAATTTACCCTCTTCCAGCAATGAGCGGACATCTTTCAGATTACCACTCAGATGATCAACGTTCGATCCTTTAGATCCAAGAAAATCGAGAATCTTTACCGTGGAATCGATTCTTGAACGGAACATATGATTCAGCTCATCGATGAGAGTTGAAATTGCGAGAGATGCATCGGAAATGCATCCGCGGCAATCCATTGCCTGGAGCTTTTCCCTCGCACTCTTTGAAAGTTCATTGAATTTGACCGAGTTGAAACCGAGTCTGAGACAGATAGAGGCATACTCATCGAGTTCCGCTACCTTCGCCTCCGCTTCCTCCTTCTCCTGGGCAATTTCTCTGGCCTTCTCAGTGAGCTGTTTGCCGAGTTTCATATTGCCGAAGTAATTTCCAGTCACGAGCAAACCACCATGACGAATCTGACCATACCTTAAGGTAATTGCTGGAGGAGTTCATCTCATTATGTATAAACATAATGACATAGTTTCTCCCCATGATTTTTATGTTCCTCAGCGCATGAGCGCCACGATACTGGGACCGGCACGCCGCCGACCCCATAGCAACATTTAATCACAGGTAAAACAATGCATCGGACATGGGATTGGATGCGCGAAGTGCAAGGATACCGACAGGTGTTTCAGATTTTGACTCTATTCTTGATGGCGGGCTTCCTCCGGGATCGGTAGTACTGCTACTTGGCGACGTGGGGAGTGGTTTCGTGGAATTCGCTTACACGTCGGCTTCCAAAATTTCGCTTGCTTTGGAGAGGCCGGATTCCATCCGCTATCTCATGGGTGACAAGGCCGCACAGGGGAAACTCCCTCTGAAGATGCACTACGTCACGTTCTTCAAGCCGAAGGAAGAGATACTGCAGGAGATACTTTTTTCGTTCAACGATGAGTTCCACGACGCATTCGAGAAGAACGTTAAATTCACTGACTTTTCAGAGTATTATTTCGAAAAATCCGTCGTTCCGGCAAGCTGGATAGGCAATGACGGCGGGCTGCTCAGAAAGAGGGGAAAAGGGCTGATCGATTCGTTGGTCGATTTCATGGACCGGGAGGCAGACGGCGCCTTCATAATAATCGATTCGCTCACTGACCTTTTTCTCACTGAGAGTCTGGACATAATGGACATCGTGGCAATGCTGCGTGGCATGCAGAGGATGGCAAAGAAATGGAAGGGCGTGATATACATACTGCTGACTGAGGGGATACTGGAGAAGAGAAAGGAGCAGATGATCATAGACAGCGTCGACGGCGTGCTGGTCTTTGAATGGAGCAGAAACAGCAACAGCAGCAAGAGACAGCGTTACATATACATATCAAAATTTGTGAGCCTGATGCCTCACCTGGACGAACAGCGAATAGCGAGGTTTGCCACAACACTGACATCCCAGAGCGGTCTTGTCGTCATAGATGCGGAGAGGATTTGATGCAAGGGGCTGTGGAAGCAACTGGCATTGACGGCCTGGACGAAATGCTCGGCGGAGGGCTCCCTGCAAACTCCATAACGGCGGTTCTCGGTTCTTTCGGAACGGGGAAAACAACGCTTGCTCTTCAATATCTGCTGAAGGGACTCAATTCCGGCGAAAAGTGCATATTCATTTCGCTCGAAGAGGATGAACAGTCAATACTCAAGAATGCGGGTTCGTACGGATGGGATCTCTCCACCCACATCAGCGAGGGACGCCTCTCGCTCGTTCGGCTGGAGCCGTACAACACCAGGACATCTATAGAGCGAATCAAGAGCGAATTCCCTGAATTTATCAGGAATTTCGGTGCAAAGAGAGTCGTCCTGGACTCCGTATCACTTCTCACGATGCTTTATGATAGCGATGCGGAGAAGCGGGCAGGACTGTTCACACTCTGCAACCTCATCAGGGAAAGCGGCGCAGGAGCATTGCTCACCTCAGAGGTCAATGAAAATCATCCCGTATCATCCAGAGACGGGATGGTGGAATATACGGTCGACGGCGTGATACTCCTGCAGAGCGTCGAGTCCAAGGACGCCTCGGAACAGCAGCTGACTATAAGGATTGTGAAAATGCGCGGCGTCGGGCATTCAAGAAGGATCAAGCCATACAGCATAACCAGAGATGGCATAGTGGTGCATTCCGGCTCGGAAGTATTCTGAACTCGAGCCGTGCCGCTCCGGAAGAGCGTTGTGTGCGCCAACAATATATGCATGAAGAGCTTTTTAACGAGTACATGAGCGCATTGCCCCCCGGACAGTTCAACGGCCACAGGTTTGTCATATACACGATAAATGGAGTTCCGTCAGTAGATGACAACAATTACGTGCTGGAGCTTTTTGGAGAAGTCGAAAAACCGCTGTCATTCACCCTTTCCGAAATCAGGGACATGGCCACCGCAAGAATGAAGAGCGATTTTCATTGCGTTACCCGATGGAGCATCAGGGACTGCGAGTGGGGCGGCGTCCCGTTTTCCGCGCTTAAGGAGAAAGCCGGAGTGAAGGAAGAAGCGTGTTTTGCCTACGCTCACTGCCTGGACGGCTATACTACGGTGATGCCGATGGAAAACATGCATGATGCGATGTTTGCCGTTTCACTCAACGGCGCGCAGCTCACGCAGGAGCAGGGAGCGCCGGTCAGACTGGTCGTCCCCTCGCTCTACGGCTGGAAGAGTGCAAAATGGGTCCAGGCCGTCGAGCTGCTGAAGGAGTACAGGGATGGATACTGGGAAGAGAGGGGCTATCATGAGCGGGGAGATTTCCTTGTGGAAGAACGTTTCAAGGATCCGGCGGCCCGTTTCATACACAAGAAGGTTGCAAAAAAACAGACTGCAGATCGATGATTTCGGAGAACCTTTTAACAGAGAAACGGCATTCCGGCTGCATGCGCACCGGGTATGTCGACAGGAACAGGCGTTTTGCCGTCTCTGCATTTGGAGAGCCGATGGCCGAATTCTCCTCAGTTGGGAAAGACAGATACGGGCTGAGCTTCAGCGGAGACGCCGTCAACGTTGCAACATCAGTCGCACGGCTCGGCCTTAAGCCGTGTGTGATTTCGGCCGCAGGCGACGACCACTTCGGAAGAGCATTGCTGGAGTTCATGGAATCGCAGGGCATCAGCCTGAGCGGGATGGTGACGGTAAAGGGAGGATTCACCGGCCTGTATTTCATCAGTCTGGGGAAAAACGGCGCACATGAATTTACATACTACAGAAAAGGGAGCGTCGCCTCGGCCATGCGCATAAACAGGAAACAGATTGAAGCCATAGGCGCTTCTTCCATCTTTCATTTCAGCGGAATCGCACAGGCCATCAGCAATGAGTCCAAGAAGGCAGTGTCTCTCGCACTAGATGCTGCCGTACGGGCCGGTTGTTTCATTTCATACGATGTGAACTTCAGGCCGGCACTGTGGACGAAAAAAGATGCAGCAAAGGCACTTGAGTCCGTCGCGTGCAAAACAGATGTGATGTTCATCAGCTCCGAAGATTACGGCATGATGTATGGAAAGAGCAGTGTTTCAGCGGCGATTGACCACCTCAGGGAGATGGGTGTCGCGAACATAATATACAAATCCGGCGAAAACGGCTCAATCGCGGATTTTCAGGGAAGGCGGCGCATAAGACAGAAAGCATTTCGTGTGAATGCTGTCGATGCCACGGGAGCCGGAGATGCGTTCGATGCCGGCTTCCTTTCTCAGTATTACAGAACCGGCAGCGAGAAGGATGCGATGGCCTTTGCATCGGTCAACGCGGCGCTGAAGTGCCTGAAAAAAGGCGGAACGAGAGGGTTGCCAACCTTTGAGAGTGTCATGAGAAAAATGTAAAGGGAAAGGCGCAAAAAAATGGCGGCCCGGAGGAGACCAGGCCGTCGGGATGGGTTGCGCCAGTTAATCATGAAAAGGAGAGAGGACAGCCGTAGAGCCGGTATATAGCCTGCCAGCTGCAGTCCTCGTCTTCCTCGACATCATCTGTGTATTCCGATACCACGATTTCTGTCATATTGAATGTTATCAGGCAGATATGGTATTTAAAGGAGGGAGGGGGGAGGTCCCCGAAAGATGCACCAATGTCATCGCATAGCGCCATCGATTGAGTCATCCGACGTCTTCTTGATGTGTGAGTATGTGCGCATTTAGCGCTTTAGGTCCCCACAGGATTGCACAGGCGCGGCTGCTTCGAAGGATGGAAATGTTTTAATCATGCCCATGTTAATGGACGGCCGTGGCCAAGAAGAAAAAGGCAGAGGAAGAGGAGGATGTCTTCGTACCTCCGGAATTCAATGAGCGTGAATATATTGAGAAGGATCTCAGGGACAGCAAGATCCTGATTATGACTACAATCTGGGGGCTGGTAGCAGGACTGAGCGCTGCGGCTTCGACCATCTTTGTAAATAATTCTCCGCTCGGTTTCCTGCTCATCATAGTGTTCATCGTGGCGCTTTTCAAGCTGGTTTACCGCCTGCTTAATGTCGATGTGACACGGTTCAAGCGCTCCGATTACGTAATCAAGGTGGCAACTGTTCTTTTCACCGCGCTCGCCATATGGATACTGTTAGTCAATCCGCCGTTCTATGTGATGACGCCGCCATCAATCCGCAGCGTTACCATTACGGAGAATACTGCATCAGGCTGGCAGCAATATCCGGCCAATGGCTCAGTAGCGATTCCTGCAGGGACACTCAACATTTCTGCAGCCATACTTCATGATGGAACTATCACCGTCTGGATTCGTATAACCAACAGTTCCGGTGCATCAACGACTCATCGCATGACTCTCAAGAGCGGCAATACCTACAGTTACGTGCAGGATTTTGGTCCGGGATCTTTCGGTTTCACAATTATCACAGAACTGCCCAATGGCTCGAAAACAACGAGCGCAAATTATCCGATAACTGTTTCCTGATATCATTGGCACGGAAAAATGGAATGATGCTCACAAAGTAGCCGTCACTCCCACGGGAATGCAGGTGCGAGTAATTCTGACAGGATCTTTTTATTCTCCTCGACAAGCACATCGCTACCGGCAACGACAGTGGTCTTTGACTTCAGACGATCCAGATCCGCCCCGGTGCTAAGCTCGTTCAGCATGGATCTGACGAGGTTTTCCGGCAAGTCGAATTCTCTTGCCTCCTCTGAATACAGTACTCCGTCGACAACGACGATGCTGCCGCCATGTTTCCTGTGCTTGGAGATGAAGCTGTCAGCCGTCTTAGCCCAGCCCGGGGGTCCGGTTCTGAGCCAGAAGGAGGGGTGAACACCGTTCTTCATCTCGAACAGCACCCTGATGTCGTCCTCGGCCAGATACGTAGAGCGATTCACGTCGAAGCCGTATTTTTCGAGCAGGGCGGCAATGCTCTTCTTTGCCTTGACTATCTGCGGGTAGAGGTTGTCGTCTGTGATGTCGGGCTTTGGAAAAGTGACCATAAGCAGTCCGTGGCCAGATGACGCGGAAATTTTCTTAAGCTGGGCAAGACTCAAAAGCTTGCGTGCGGTCGGATGGAAAAAAGTTATTGACGGTTTTTCCAGATAATGCCTCGCTGCGATTACGGCTGTCGCAAATGAATTTCTGTCCAGTGCGGCCGCAACATTCCTGTCGCTGTCCACAGGATCAGGCACGACGATGCTTGACTCTACGGTCCCTAGCTTACTGCCGAGCGATGCTCCGGGAGGCAGTATTGCCGCACCCGGACTCCAGTCAGCCATGTTCCTCAGGACCCCGCGAAAATCACCCAGTGAGAGAACGAGCAGTTCGCAGAGATATCCTGAAAAACCCCGGATTCTGGTATCCGCGCCATAGACACCAATGCCTTTGAAAAATCGCTTGAGCAGTCTTATTTCATCCTTCTGTTTTGACGAAGCATGACCGTTGACATAAACAGTGTGGAAAGGTGTCCTGTCGACCGCAGACATCTTCTTCGAAGAATCCTCAATCCGGTAGCAAGGAACGAGGTCAATCACCGTCTTACCTATCTTTCCACGGACATAAGGGTGTTCCGCATACTTCAGGACAGGTTCCTGCAAAACAGCCTTTCCAATCGCTATGCCCATCTTTTCAAGATTGCCCCTGGTCACACTTATCGGGAACCGCATGAATATATCCACATCCGGATCCTTGAGACATGTTCCCTTCGCAACGGAGCCCACAACAATAGGATCAACGGGACCGACAGATGGAAAGTTAAGCCGCACATACGTTTCGACATCAGAGACCACACCGGCAACCGCAGATTGAATGGCATCCATCTCAGCACTCGAAGGAGTAATGGAATCCAGAACTTTCTGCTCCAATCCATCCCTTCTGTCTTTCTCCATAGTTTGACACATGCCGATTGAATGAAATAAAGCTATCACTGGCTTTGCAGAGCTTCTACACTTACTACTGCATGTTAAGGAAGGGGTGGAAGCAACATCTCTGAGTTTCACAACTTCAAGAAGGAGTACCAGGTCCGAAACCAATGTGGTGGGGATAAAAGAGTTTGCTTAGGAGGAAAGTTGAGCCATCGGTCCCGGAACACTGGCACAAATATTCTGAGACGTAAACATAATATATGAACATTGTTAATTGCTTTGTGCCAAACAATAAAAAGGCGTAACAAAAATTGCTATTTTCGAAATGCAGAACGTACATTACAACTGCATAACGAAATTTTTACGGAGAGATGCAAGTGGCATCTCAGCGGGTTGCTCGCCGAGAACAGGATGCGGCCGGATACGATCGCCTGGACCGGTCGCGGCCCAGTTGAGACTGGCAGAGCGATGAACAGTTCCAGAAAGATAATATCCATTATCGGATAATACGCAGCGGTCCTGGTGGCGATCTTATGAAAAAGACAGGCAGACTCATGATTCTTTTCGCCGCCCTTGCCATCCTCGTATTATCGGCCGTCACCAGCAGGCAGGGACAGCTGATATCATTCTATGCGATACCATATGATGCGCTGAGGAGCATGATCAGGATGACCGCGGCGTACATCGCATCCATACTCTTTTCGTTTGCATATGCCTACGCAATGTACGCGAACAGGCATGCTGAAAAAATACTCCAGCCGATACTGGACATCCTTCAGTCTGTACCAATACTGGGATTTTTTCCCTTTGCCATATTCCTGTTTGTGAGGGCGGTTAACGGAAACGAAATAGGATGGGAATTCGCCTCCATTTTCCTGATATTCACCAGCATGACCTGGAACATGACGTTCGGCATATTTGACTCGTTTGTAGGGATACCAGAGGATCTGAAGCAGACATCTAAGCTGTATGGTCTTTCGGGCTGGAGAAGATTCCGCGATCTGTATTTTCCCGCCACCGTTCCCAAGCTCGTTTACAACAGCATGATGTCGTGGGCGGCAGGCTGGTATTTTCTCGTTCCTGCGGAGTATATCGCATCCGTAGCGAAAGGCGGCGCCGTGCTGCCCGGGATAGGCTCCATGCTCTACGTGTCTGCCCAGAAGGGTGACATATCGCTGATGACAGCAACTTTTGCATTCCTTATTTTGATCATCGTGATTATGGACATAGTCATCTGGAGACCTCTCAATGCATGGTCCGAAAAATACAAGTATGAATATACTGCGGTATCCACCGGCACACATCAGATCAACCAGTTCCCGATGCGCCGTTACTTCCAGTGGATTCCCGTCAGATCCGGAACGGGGAGGGCAATATCCGGAGCAGTCAGAAGAGGAGCGGAGGGATTCAACACTGCCGGTCACAAAATTGCGACCTTCTATGCAGATACCCGCCGCGTTTGGAGATACGTCTTTGCGGCAGCGGGCATCATCATCGTCGTGGGTATTATTGTCGGCGCAGTTGAAGCAATTTCATCAATATACAAACTTCTGATTGTTTCTGGAAAAATCTATGCTGCAGTACTTCCGCTGGCGCTCGGCCTGTCGCTGGCAAGACTCGTGATTGCGTACATCATTTCGCTTGCCATTGCGTTACCTCTGGCCATAGTGTCTACACGCAGGGGCAGTGGCAGACTGATTATGCCGATAGCTGAGATCGTCGCTTCAGTTCCGGCAACCGCCGTCTTCCCGATTATTGTGTTCGTACTCATCGGCGTAACACACGGACTGAATATACCTGCCATACTCCTGATTACGACAGGCATGGTCTGGTATCTGTTCTTCAACCTTGCCGCAGGCATGAGAACGATTCCATCGGAGATTATCGAGGCTGCGAGAAATTACGGCCTGAAAGGAGGTCTTTATGCGAAACGTGTTCTGCTGCCTGCAATGTTCCCTTCGCTGGTGACAGGGAGCATTACCGCTTTCGGCGGAGGATGGAATGCGCTGATCGTGTCGGAGTACGTGCAGTCGATATCGCCAAACACGCCGCCGTATTCTGTTCTCGGCATCGGTGAGTTAATCGACAGGGCGGCATATGCAACCCCGCCGAATACACCCCTGCTCATTCTTTCCCTGATTGTCATGATTCTCGCCGTTATTGCCATCAACAGACTTTTCTGGAAGAGACTGCAGGGCATTGCCGAAAGGAAGTACAGGATCGAGGGCGTCAGCTGACGGAAGTACATGCTAGTCACCGTGCACTTCGTTTTATATCAGTTTCTGTTCTATACTCCAACTCTATCGGGTAAGGAGGAGACGCGGTCATGGAACTGCTGCGTGTCAGGAATCTGTCCAAGAAACTTGTGGTCAACAGGACCCCGTTCGTGATACTCGACGACATCTCCTTCGACGTGAAGGAGAGGGATTTTGTCTGTATTGTGGGTCCTTCAGGCTCGGGGAAAAGTTCCCTGTTGAGAATCATTGCAAGACTAGATACACCCACGGAGGGAACGGCGGAATTCAGCGACAAACTGGGCAAGAATGTTGTCGTCTCGATGGTATTCCAGTCATTCGCCCTGTTCCCGTGGCTCACTGTCGCGGAAAATGTCGGAATAGGACTGGAGGCAATGAATGTCGGCAAAGAGGAAAGACACGGAATTGTGAAGAAATATATCGACATCGTTGGGCTCAATGGATTTGAGGATGCATATCCGAAGGAACTTTCCGGCGGGATGAAGCAGAGGGTGGGCATAGCAAGGAGTCTGGCAGTCGACCCGGACCTCCTCTGCATGGACGAACCGTTCTCCTCACTGGACGTTCTCACGGCGCAGGGTCTCAGAGATGAGGTGCTGATGCTGTGGCAGAAGAGCGATCTGCCGCCGTCTGCCGTTCTGATGGTAACACACAACCTGGAGGAGGCAGTTTACATGGCCGACAGAATAATAGTCATGACACCGAGACCAGGAAAGGTGAGCTGCGAAATGGTCGTCGACATACCAAGGCCAAGGGACAGAAAGAGTCCGGAATTCCTTGATTTCGTCGATCAGGTTTTTTCAAAGATAGTCTGATCTGTTTCTTACATATCGCGCCTCCATGAACTATGGCATCAACACAGGCGAGCGGGAGCTCCGGGGCATCACGGGTAGGTCTGCACTGCGCCAGGGTTGCGATGTGCAATAGATACAAAAAGTTATATATATCATACTTTCTTTACATATGCGATAGACTGTGGTAGAAGTACGCAGTTCTCAGGAGCTGTTGAAAATTATGAAAGTTCTTGCAAACCCGGTGAGGTTGAGAATAATAGCATCGCTTGAGAGGGAACCTAAACACATATATGCGCTCGCGAAGGAACTCAACCTCTCATATCCGCTCGTACATCTGTATCTTGAATCGCTTGAAAAAGCAGGACTCGTCTCCGGAACAACTGAAACCGGCCGGGGCGATGAAAGGGAGAGGAAGACATACATGATGTCCAGATTCAGCATCCATCTGACACCGGCGTTGATCAGGAAACTTGAGGAGGCCGAGAATAATGGTTAGAAGCATGCGCGATCCCGTGCTTATGCTTCCATCCATAGCCATGACAGTTGCCGTGCCGGCACTGGCATTCTATTTTATGACGCGCGGCCTCGATATAATCGCCGGCACAGTAATAATCGTATTCGCAATAATAGGTGCTATTGTTCTTGGCGTCGTCGGCATTGGTGTTTCGTCCGAGGTTGAACACAGCTCGTACCAGGAAGAGCTGGAGTCGCTGAAGATACTGAGAGCATCGCACCGCGCCATGCTGGAAGAGATGGACGAACTTGTCAGTATGCTCGGGCACATCAAAAATACGCTCTCTCCGGAAAAGAGGGATGCGTAATGCAGAAGGATTACAGTTCGCTGTCGGATCTTGAGGTTACTGAGCGGCTAAGGCAGAGAATGAGAGAGGCGATTGCCACGCTTTCCCAGATTGACAGATTGCTGGGCGAGATAGCGGGAAGGGAATAGAGTGTCGGAGAACAGATTTGATCGATACTACGGAGGAAAGCAGGAGGAGGGCGGCTTTACGCCTCCATCGGAATTCGGCACTGAAACGCTGAAACTCTCGGGAAGCTCTAACATTGAGAAGGCAGATGCCCGTCTTATTTCTATTGCAGGCAGCTGTCATGTTACAGATTATGCCAGGTGCAAGACATTCGATGTCAGCGGCTCTCTGCACGTCGGCGGGTCGGTATCAGCGCACTCGATCTCGTTTTCAGGTTCCGCAGAAATCGGCGGAGGACTCCGGTGCATCAGTGCTGAAACAAGCGGCAGCTGCAGAATAAACGGCGCTTCAATGGTGCGTGATAAGATGCGTGCGTCCGGTTCAATCAGTTTCGAGGGAGGTTTGAGATGCGGTGAACTGACGGCGGAAGGGCATATCAGAATGCCGTCACTTAATGCTGAACTTGTGAAGATTGACGGAGTCGGAAGCATCGGCACCATCACGTGTGCAGGCGCAGATATAAATTCAGGCAGAGCGAGGAACACATGGCTGAAACTGATGAGTGGAAGGTCGCAGGAACTGAAAGTGGAAACGATGACCGTTGATAATGTAGCAACGCTGGGAGCATGTAATATAGCAGAGCTCACCACCGGCAGCGCCAGACTCCTCAAAGGCTGCAGGATTGGCACCCTTAGATATAGAGACAGTTATGACGCGGAAGACGGTTCGACCATCGGCAGCGCAATCAAAATTGATTGAGGACGAGTGCTAAACGTGACAGAAGAATTTGTGATAAATGCAGAGGAGCTCAGATACACCTACAACGACAGGCAGTATGCTGTAGACGGTGCGAGTTTTGGCGTAAGGAAGGGAGAGATATTCGGCTTCCTGGGCAGGAACGGTGCAGGGAAAACGACTACGATAAAGGTGCTCACGACGCTCGTCAAGCCCACGTCCGGAAAGGTGGAGGTGCTCGGCACGGACGTGCGGACCGGGGGGAAGGCGCTGAGGCGCAGGATTGGTGTTGTCCTGCAGGACGATTCATTTGATTTCACCACGGTGGAAAAAGCATTGGATATCTATGGCGCCCTCTGGGGCATAGGCAGAGAGCAGAGGAAGAGCAGAACAGAGGAACTCCTTGATTTTTTTGAGCTGAAAGAGGAGCGGAGGAAAAGACTCTGGGATCTTTCAGGCGGACAGAGAAGGAGAGTGCAGGTAGCCAGAGAGTTCATGCATGACATGGAGTTGCTATTTCTTGACGAACCCACAGTTGGTCTAGACACCGTGACGAGAAGAAAGATACTGGACATGGTGAAAGGGCGTGCGGCGGAAGGACTCACCGTATTTTTCACGACGCACAATCTGGAGGAGGCCGACTACATCTGCGATCGTGTCGCAATTATCGACAGAGGGAGAATACTTGCGGATGACACAGTCTCCATGCTGAAGAGGAGATACTCGGGATACAAGACGGTCGAGGCTTCGTTCGGGGAGGAGCAATCCGTCATAGAGACAGCCCTTGCATGCCTTGACGGCGTAAGAATTGAGAAGCCCGCCGGCCCCGGAGAACCGTTCAGAATTGTAGGCAATGAACCCGAGGAAACGTTAAGGAGAATCGTTGATCTAACGCTAAAAAACGGACTCCATCTCAACTGGCTCAATGTGCATCCGGTCACGCTTGAAGAGGTCTTCCTCCACACCGTCAAAGAGAGCGTGGAGGCATCCTGATGGACCTGATGAATGCGTACAGACTCGCCAGAAGGAATGTGCAGGTGAACACGGACCCCGGCACTCTGGTCTTCCTGCTCCTCATGCCCACAATATATCTCATTTTCATGGGCTACATGTACGGGTCGCTAATAAGCAACCTTTCTGTGGGAGGACATTCAGTGAGCTATATCAGCTTCCTGTCCCCGGGCATAATTGCCTTCCAGACACTGACTGCCGGCTCCGTAGCGGGAAGCATGCTCTGGTCTGACAGAAGGTATGGCATGTTTGAGCAGATACTCTCCATACCCTACACGAGAGCGGAGTATCTTCTGGGCATCATATTCACAACCATGGCACTTTCAATATTCGGTGCGCTGGCCATGCTACTCATCTCGCTGGTTATCGGTGCCCTCGTGTCCATCACCGCCCTGGGAGTGGCGGCAATCATATTCAGCCTGATTTTTGGAAGCCTCTTCTGGGGATCGTTCAATCTGGCGCTGGCTGCCAAATCAAGGTCGAATCAGATGTATAACAGCATACAGGTAATCATACTCTTTCTTGCAGGTTTCGCGAGCACCGTTTTCTATCCGATATCCGCGGGAACGCCGGCTGCACTTCGTTACATTATGGTCTTGAATCCTCTCACGTACATAACAGACACAATCAGGGCTGGATATGTTTCGAGTTTCAACACCGCGTTCCTGGGAGAGGAGGCAATACTTGTTGCAGAAACGACATTCATTTTCATACTCGCGGTGCTGCTCTACAGGAATGTCAGAGTAGGCGTGAAATGACGGTGCACATCATGCACGGCATCACATACATAATTTCGGCGGCGGACGTCGCAAGCATGAACATAGGCAACAGACTCATCGAGCAGGCATCCCTGTCGGTGAAGGACGAGGCAGAGGGATACACACACTACTCAGGCGGCGGATGTTCGGCCGTGGCCATACCCGGCATACACATCCATGCCGAGCACGTGGACAACGAGATTGCAAGACTCTTCGGACTGAGACCGGATATACTGGTTTTTCTCTCAACACACAGATCGGAGAGCGGCTCGCCTGCTGTCACGCTGCATCCTGTGGGAAATTTCGGAGAAGCAAGGCTGGGCGGGACGAACCGGCTGCTGGTTCCATCGCCCGCAGCGTACATGGCAGGGAGACTTATGGGCCTGAAGGACGCGTTCAGGGATACGAAGTATGCGGTGACATTCGAAGCAACTCATCACGGTCCCTTCGTCGACATGCCGGCAATGTTCGCGGAGATTGGCAGCGACCAGGCAGCGTGGGAGGATCGGGATGCGGCGCGGCGCCTTGCGGCAACGCTGCTCAACGGCATCGACGCAGATGGCAGGGTGGCCGTCGGTGTCGGCGGAGGGCATTACTGCCCGCGTTTCACGGATCTTGCACTGAAGAAACAGTTGAACTTTTCCCATTTCGTGCCGAACCATCAACTGGGCGTGGTGGACGATGTCGTTGCAGACGAGATCGTCAGGAAGAGCGGCGGCGCAACGGTTGCCGTAGTGCACAGATCCAGGAATTTTGCTGCAGAGGCGGACAGAGTATGCTCTCTTCTGGAGGAGAGGGGGCTTGCAATAACGGACGGCTCAGATGCGCCGCCAAGGAACAACGGCAGCCGCATACAGCCCTGATGCGATCGGGGCAGCAGCACACTAGCGTGAAGGGGAACCGGAATTAGCGGCTGCATCCGAAGGCGGTTGAGCAGACGTTATCAGCGTGCCGACGAACGGCTGCCCCTTTATTGCATTGGACAGCTGCTGCAGGTCCCGGCCGAACACTACGGCCGTCTGAATCTTGCTCCTGCTTATCAGTTTGGCACCGAGCGGATCGAAAATGAAGCTGGAGCCGGCCTCCATCTTTGCGTAGACTACTTTCTCGAGAAGTTCCTTGAATGTCATCCTGTCTATCCGCTTCGCGGCCGGATTCGTCTTGGGGTCTTCGGTGTATACGCCGTCGACGGATGTCGCGTTTACCAGGCGCGTAGCCTTGATCTTTTCGGCAGCGAGAGCGGCGACCGCGTCTGTTGTCTGACCCGGATGCGTTCCGCCCATGACCACAATCGGATAGCTGTTTGAGGCAAGGCGTGCCTCATCGATGCTCTCCGCCGGCTTGTAATACGCCTTGTCGCCGAGCGCCGTTATCAGCAGTCTGGCATTAAGTCTGGTGACTTCTATTCCCAGCTCATCTAGAGAAGACTCGTCTGCGCCTAGCGACCTGCCGATCGTTATATAGTAACGGGCAATCTTGCCGCCGCCGCAGACTACTAGAAATTTATAAACAGGCAGCATATCGAGAAGTGTAGAGGCGAGCTGTTTAATGTATGACATGTCTTCGTTATCCGGAACCAGTATAGAGCCGCCGATGGATATGGCAATTCTTTCCTGCACCATTTGACAACCTGTCCTTCCTACGCACTTTTGGCATATGGGGAGAGATTTTCTTAGTATTAAAAATCAACAGACGTGAATGAAATGGAAATTACGGAAAAACAGAGGTACGACTTCAGACGGGAGATAGAGAGGATTGCCGCTTACCGTGGCAGGGGAACGGAGCTCATATCACTCTATGTGCCCGCAGGAAAAATGATTTCCGACGTGGCAAACTACCTGAGAGAGGAACAGTCGCAGTCCTCGAACATCAAGTCGTCGTCCACGAGGAAGAACGTCCAGAGCGCCATCAGCTCAATACTGTCGAGGCTGAAGGGATACAAGATGCTCGCGCCCGAGAACGGCATCGCATTCTTCGTCGGTACTGTCCCGAAAAACGGTAATAGTGATCAGACGACGATGGTTCAGCACGTGATAGAGCCGCCGGAACCGGTGCCGACATTCCTGTACCGGTGCGATTCCAGCTTCTATCTGGATCCGCTCAACAGCATGATCGAGGTCAAGGACGTTTACGGCCTCATTGTCATAGACAGGAAGGAGGCGACCATCGGCTTTCTGCGCGGACAGTCGATTCAGGTGGCAAAAAACATGCACTCTCAGGTGCCCAGCAAGCACAGAATGGGAGGACAGTCTTCGCTCAGATTCGAGCGGCTCATTGAGATAGCCGCGAATGAGTATTACAAGAATGTCGCCGAAGTGTGCACCAATGTCTTCCTGAACGTGAAGAATCTGAGCGGCATACTTGTCGGGGGACCGGGCAGCACAAAAGACTTCTTTGTCAAGGAAGGATACCTGCACTACGAACTGCAGAAGAAGGTCATAGACACGTTCGACGCAGGATACACGGACGAATATGGCCTAAGGGAGCTTGTCGAGAAGGCGAGGGAAAGGCTCAAGGATCTGGACATCATGAAGCAGAAACTGCTCATCGAAAGGCTGCTGTCAGAGATAAGGAAACCGGACAGCGGCCTGGGTGCATACGGCCTGAAAGAAGTGGTTGGTGCACTCAATGCCGGCGCGGTTTCGCTGCTGCTCATAAGCGAGGGTTTGAAGAAGATGATCAGGGAATATACGTGCAGTAGTTGCGGTAACGTGATGAATGTCACAAAATCTGACGAAGACAGCACTGCACCGCCGTGCGAGAAGTGTTCTGCCCAGACCACGATGACGGGCGAGAAGGATCTCGTTGACGAACTCTTTGAAAAAGCGGAGCAGATGGATACGCAGGTTGAACTGATATCCTCCGAATCTGAAGAGGGTAAGATGCTCATGACCGCCTTTTCAGGCATTGCTGCCATACTCAGGTACAGGACGGTAACATGATCATGGATCCGATGGAACCTTATGTAACAGAGGCGAGGCATTACATCACGGCAAAGGTATCCTCATTATACAAATCAGAGGCAAAGGTGGAGCTGGAGATACCGGCAGCCAGGGCTGATATTGCCTTTCCGTGCTTCACGCTCGCAAGAGCGGCGGGCAAAGCACCTCAGGAAATCGCTGCCGAAATCGCTGCAGGTTATACCGGAAAGAAGCTGAAGATGTGGGCCGAAAACGGTTATCTGAACATCAACGCTGATCCGGTCTTACTGGCTGCCGAAACTGTCGGAGCGATTGGAGCGTCAGGAGAGAAGTACGGCAGGTCTGCGCAGCAGAATGAAAAGATTATCGTCGAGCACACATCCATAAACCCGAACGGGCCCATCCACATCGGCAGGGCAAGAAACGCTCTGATAGGCGATACCCTCGTGAGATGCATGCGCCAGGCCGGAATGAAAGTCGAATCGGAGTACTATGTCGATGATGCAGGCAAACAGGTTACGACGCTAGTCTGGGGGGTGCAGCACCTGGAAGCGCCTGCAGAAGACGGACGCAAGAAAGATCACAGGCTTGTCGATTACTATATCCGGGCCACTGAGCTGGCCGGGAAAGACGAAAAATGTGCAGCGGAAATACAGGAGATGCAGAGGAAGCTCGACACGGGGGATCGGGAAACGGTTGCGTCGGTGAGGAAGGTTGCCGACGATGTGCTGGATGGCATAAAGGAGAGCCTTTCGGGCATCAATGTGCAGCTTGACACTTACTCATATGAGAGCGACCTCATACTGAGCGGAAAGGTAGCCGGCGTAATAGAGATGCTTAAGCGACTTCCCGAAGCAAAGGAGGAAGGCGGTGCCTGGTACATACCGGTCGGGGGAAAGGACGGAGAGGACAGATTCTACTTCACAAGAGGCGACGGCACAAGCCTTTACACGACTAGAGACATTGCCTATCACCTTGACAAGTTTTCAAGGGCGGACAGACTCATTGATGTACTCGGAGAGGACCAGAAGCTTGGCGTAAGATTCCTCTCAGCCGCGCTGAAACTTCTGGACACAGGAAGGGAGCCTGAATTTCTCTTCTATTCATTTGTCACGCTGCCTGCGGGGCAGGGCAAGATGTCGACGAGAGCAGGCTCATTCATTCTGCTCGACGATATCGTTGAGGAGGGGAAGAGAAAGGCAAAGGAGGAAGTGCTGAAGAGACGCCCGGACATATCTGACGATGAGGCGTCCGGCATTGCCTCCATAGTGGGCGTCGGCGCATTGCGCTACAACATAGTGAGGCTGCAGGCTGAGAAGAAAGTCGTCTTCAGATGGGAAGAGGCACTGAACTTCGAGGGCAACAGCGCCCCTTTTGTGCAGTATGCGCATGCGCGTGCCTGCAGCATACTGGAGAAGGCCGGCGAATGGAGTGCGGGCAGTGTCGCCTACGCGGAGGACGCCGAGCTCGCATTGTGCAAGCAGCTGGCCCTCTTTCCGTCCATACTCGGGGAAGTCGCACGTTCCATGGCGGTGCACAGGATAGCCGTCTATGCGCACGAGCTTGCTTCGCTGTTCAACCAGTTTTACCGCCTCGTTTCTGTCCTGAAGGCACCCGCAGATACGAAGATGAGCAGGCTTGCACTGGTGGATGCGACAAGACAGGTGCTCAGCATTTCGCTGAACTGCCTCGGCATAGAGGCGCCGCGTTCTATGTAAGCACACGAAACAACATGCTGAATGCGGACGACCGGGCGGCGGAACAAAATAGGTGAAAATGAAGAGGTTTGAATCAATCCGTTTTGCGCAGTGCGGTTACTTGCCCTTGCGCTGATCCCTGCCCTTGTCGTAACCTCTCTTCGGCATCCTTCTCCGCAGTGCTATGGCAGCGATTATGCCCACAATTATGATCACTATGCCGGCATATAGCGCGTAGACCTGCAGCTGTGACTGGCTTACGCTTATCGGTTGCGTGGCCGAGTTGTCCAGCGCGGATATTAGCTGGTACGTTGCGGATGTCTGTGCCTTCACCGTGAAGTTTCCGAAGGTCGTCGGCGTCCACCTGATTGTGCCGTAAACGGTCTCATTTGCTTTTATGACAGATACCGCCGTCTTGTTCGTGCCGTTGTAGAATGTTGTAATCACACCAATCTTTGTCTTGGCGCCGCTTTCCGATGCTATGGCGGTGAGTGTCACCTTGGGGGATGTCGCATTGGCGTTGCCTATGTTGATGATAGAAACTGTGATCTTGCCTGCACTTCCCTGTACGAATGACTTCGGACCGAAGGTTATGTTGATGACGCGCAGATCAGGTCTGGGCTGAGATGTGACGGCAAGCGCATAGGTGTAGCTGGCCTTGTTGCCTGCCGGGTCCACGACTGTCAGATTAACGGTGAGCGGAGTGCTGCTAATTGCAGTGTAAATGTGCGTAACATTCATTCCACCCTGTGCTCCAGTCAGGTTGAGGTATTTTTCGTAAGAGGCATTGCCCTTTGTCGTCGAATTGGTTATGTTGTGGGCATCGCCGAAGTTCCATTCGAACAGAAGCACGGAATTGTTGAAATTCGGATCTGTAGTGGCTGAAGCGTTGAAGTGCACTGTAGTGTTTTCCTGAACACTGCCTGCAGCGGAAACCCACTTGCTGTTGCGCACGATGAACGATACGACCGGTTTCAGTGTCTTGTTGACCTGGACAGTCATGCTTGTGAGTGCAGTAAATCCGGCCTCATCTGTGACAGTCAGGTTGAGCGTGAAGTTGCCTGCCTTTGAATATGAGTGCGATGCATTGAGATTTGACTGGGTGTTGGAGACCACGGTATAGTTTTTCGCTCCGTCTCCCCAGGTGAAGTTGTATGAGACGATTATGCCCTGGTTGTCGCCCGGACTTATCGACGCCTTGGACTTCAGCCCGTTCACTGTGAACATGACGTCCTGGTTGGCATAGATTCTGCCGGAGCTCAGCTTGCCGTTGACAGGAGTTATCACAGCGCTGAGCGTTGTGTCGTTGGCAATCCTCACTGAAATGGTCGTACTCGCCTTCTGGCCCGTTACGGTCGTAGCTGTCAGTGTAATGTTAATCAGCACGCCCGGTGTCGTGTAATTTATCGAATATTCGTGCTGCACGACAGTCGTAGACGCGTTTGTGTAGGAAGAGCTGTAATTCGTGTTGTTCCAGTGCCATGAGTAGTAGAGAGGACCGCCGGACGGGTCATATGAACCCTGTGCAGTGTAGTTGATAGGTGTCCTGGATTTGATGATGTAGTACTGCACAACGCCGCTCTTCATGTACGCATAGGAATACGTTCCCGTAACTGCCGCGGCCTTCACCACGGGTATCTCACCGGATTTGATAGTCATTGAGACGGTAGCATAGCCGGTGCCCGTGACGGTCGTGTAAACCGTGACGGTTCTATAGCCCGTAACCACTACATCGCCGCTTGGCACATTGGTTGAATTTGACGACAGTTCGAAACCGGGCGGCAGTTGAATAGTGCTGATGAACTGCATCTCAGTGCTGTTGAACGGTGCCAGGAAAGTGCCGGAATATGAAGAGGTGTTGGCGAGAAGACTGCTCGACAGCGCGGAATAGGAATCGGAGGACACTATGGACAGCGGTGACGAACTGTTCACATAGCTTGCTGCGAAGCCTGGCATATGAAGACCGAAGGTCGATTCGTTACTCAGGTATGTGGTAGAGTTGACGGACCAGAGATTGTAAGTTGTCGTGTATTCGGGTCCCAGATTCGTGATAGCGGACAGCGCGTCAGCCACAGTCGAACCGTTGACTTCCGGATAGCCGTTGTTGAATGCCAGCGCGAACTGCATCCTGGCACTCGGGACATACGCATATGGAAGACCATTCACGGCGCTTCCTGCATCCAGCGTTTGATTGAACGTTATGTTCAAATCGCGCCAGTTCGGAGACGCCTGTGAGTATGAAATGGCAGTCGAGGACAGAGGTGCAGATGAAGAAAACTTGCTCGGAAGAGTTATTGTTCCCAATGGGTATGAAACTGCAGACGGTACAGTCACGTTGTGCAAGTACGTTGCCTGGCCGGTCGCATTAACTGCAATAACATAGCTTCCTGCTGGAACATAAAATGTTGCGAAGCCGGACACCACATTCGCAGAAAACAGCCTCGTCTGGATTGGCGTGGATGTGCTTGCATATGCAAGCATGTATCCGGTGATGCCTGACGGCACCGTCCCTGAGCTCGTCTCTATGCTTGCGTAGACGTCGACTGCGGACGGAAGGGTGAGTGTAACGGTAGAGGGAGTTGGCGAAGTAAGAGTCGCGAACGAAGGAGCAAAAAATACATCACTCTGGGCATAGGTGGAATTTGAGTTGTTGATGCTCGCTACAACAGTGTAATTGTATGTGTTGTTGACGGTAAGAATGAGTACGCCTGTTTTGTTAGTGTATCCGGAATAGAGGACCTGGTTTCCTTCACCAAAGTTGTTGTTATAAACGAGTCCGTTTTCAATGAACTGGACATATGCGCCCTTGAGTCCTCCGCTGGCACCGTTGACTGTGACTGTGACAGCTGTTCCCGCACTCCTGATCTTATAGAGCGTTATAGGACTGTTGACATTTGCAGTGTCGTTGAATCTTACAGGCTTCTGTATGGTGCCTGTGAAGTATCCCGGTGCGGATGCATTCACCCAGTAGTAACCGGGTGCGAGACTCCCTGTAGGAGCACCGTATATGTAATACCCTATAGAGCTGCTGAAATTAAGTTTGTATGACTGCGACGGATGATGTGTGTTTGTCACGAACACGTTGGCGTTGGACAGCGGTGAAAAGACCGCGCCGTTTGTGGTGCCGAGCACCTGCACATCGAAAATGTAGCTGCCGGTCCCGCCGTTTGGGGACGCCGCGGATGTCTTCTGGTCAGGCTTGACGCCTGTCGTGCTTGCTGCAGCCCATATCGCGGCTGCGGATGATACAACCAATATCATCACGAGCAATATGGACATTGTCTTTCTTAGTGCTCTGCTTTCCATTAATACTTCCTCCGAATGCCTCGAGTACATCTGGAGTCGCTGACGCTAGATGTACTGGTGTTCGAAGACAACTTTTTGCGGACTAAATGCTACCACTTAATAAAGGTTGTTGAAGAACCAGAAACAGACATGAGCGTTTTGTGTGCTACCAGCCATGTTCGCTGCCACATAACATCGGACGGCACAATCATGTGACAATTTCACTAAGCCTTCCCTCGATCGCCGCACGCCTGATTTCCATGGCTATTCTTCTGCCCGTGCTGACATTGGTGTTGTAGAGCATATTGCCGTAAGGATGGCCTGACCATATGTGCGCATTGGTGCCTCCGCCGATCCTAGGCGCAACGTCGTAAATGTAAAAGTCCATATCCTTGTCCACGCAGGTCTGCAGCGTGAACGGGCCGATGATGCCCGGAGCGTAATACTTCCTTGCAGCGGCAACGTACTTTTCCCCCAGTTCAAATGCCCTGTCGAGCAACGACTCTCTGAGCGTTGCGCTGTTGTGCCCGACCACCGTGTATTCCGGTATCTTCTGTGAATCCTGAAGCGAGAGCTGCTGATCAGCCGGCAGGCGAACATGTCCGTCCAGAGAAGACTCGAATCTCCAGTCGATGCCCAGCAGCTCGAGCTTCTCTCCTTCGTCCTCCAGCGGCGAATAGAAGAAATCGAGATTGAAAACCGGACCGATGACATAGCGCTCGATCCTGGCGTGAGCGAGTGTGTCGCTGTCTATGACGCCTGCACGGATGAGTGCGGCAGACTTCCTATCATATTCTTCGCTGCTGGACGCAGTGAAAAACCCTCTTTCCAGCTTTTTCTTCGCGTGATGCAGTTTCACAATGGACAGAAAATTTATGTCTGACGGTGCATCGATCTTATCAGGGTAAGGAAGGCCCGCTTTCTCAAGGAGAGTGTAATAATTTTCCTTCTCCTCCCTTTCTTCGCTCCTGAGCAAGTTCCTGGAGCCGAATAGCGGGACAGAAAAATTGTCCTCGATGTCGCCTATACCGCAGTATGATGTAAACGACCTGTTCGGCACAAACACAGTGTTGTTTTCCCTGAGTTTTACCATATTTGTCTCATGCAGAATGTCAGAGAATTTCTGAAAGGTCATCGTGCTGTCGACTATCCCTCTGCGCGCCTTTCCGCCAGTCACTCCTATCTTGCGCAGGTATTTCGAGTACACAGCATCGCGCCCTTTCTGCAGCACAACCAGTGATCTGAGGGATTCCTGCGCTGCACCATCGAGCACATCAATTGCCGAATGAGAGCCGAGTACGCCCACTCTGACACGTTCCGCTTCGTACCCTGTGACCGTTTCCTGCATCTTCTTTCTGTCAATCATTTCAGCACGGCAATAGACGTAAAGTCATAAATAAAGAAATCACACGCCGATGACATAACAGGCATTACGGTTTCAGCTGTCCTCGGCTTTTCCCGAAACATCATATGAGGTTTCGATTGCGAGATTGGGGGAAGTTCCCTTTGGCCTCAGGATGGAAGGAAACAGAGCCAGGATTACTACAACGCTGAAAATGGCGAATACCGAATGGAATGATCCCATGAAAGTGCGCCACTGGGCCTGATAGGCGGCACTCTGCACCACGGATGCAGGAAGATTCCTTACGGTACCGACGAAGAGTGTTATGAAATTCGATATTTTGACTGTCGTGCCGATGAAAACAAATGCTATTGTGAGCGCCATCATGCTTGCCACATTGAGCATCGTCGAATTTGTCGCTGCGCCGACCCCTCTCTCATTGGCGCTCATCGAACCCATCACAGAAGAGATATTGGGCGAGCCGAAAAGTCCTCCGCCTATGCCTGCCAGTGCCAGTACGCCTGACACTTCGAGCGGGGGCGCGTTTTGGGGCAGAACGCTGAGGAACACCAGCACCACCGCCGAAAGGATGACACCGGCGGTAGTTAGGCCCCTGTAACCGACCCTGTCAGAGAGGACGCCGCTGATTGGGCCGACAAGCAGGAAGCCAAGACTCATTGGAATGAGCTGCAGCCCCGCGTTAAACGCGCTTAGTCCCTTAACACCTTCGAAATAGAACACCAGGAGGAACATTATGCCGCCCCTTCCAATCGCAAGCAGGCTTGACGCCAGCACACCGGTTGAAAATGCCCTTCTCCTGAAAAGCGAAAACTTCATGAGAGGATACTTGGCGAAATGCGACTCGTTGATGACAAATGCGACCATCAGCAGAGGGGAAACAATGAACCCAACGTAACTTAACAGCAGATATGGGTGGAACGTCGAATAGAAAATGCCGGATGAGGCTGACAGACCTGCAGTCATGCCGCCAAGGGTGTAGAAGGTTGAACCGAGCAGAAGGGATGCGATTGAGCCCGAAAACAATACGGCACCGATTGTATCAAGCGATTCGTTACGGCTCGGTTTTGAAACTTCATGCAGCCTCTTATAAGCCCAGACTGTGGCGAATATCCCGATAGGAACATTGATGAAAAATATGTATCTCCAGCTGGCCACCGAAGTAATTATGCCGCCCAGAACAAGGCCAAGAATGCTTCCGCCCACACCCGATACCATGTTTGTGCCCAGCGCGAGACCTCTCTGGTTTGATGGAAAAGCATCAGTCAGAAGCGCGGCAGAATTTGACCAGAGCATTGCGGCACCGACGGCCTGGAACAACCGGAACAGCACGAGCTGCAAGCCTTCGGTGATTAGCGAATTAGGTATAATTATGCCTGAAAAACCGGCGAGCAGAGAGCCAATCGTGAATAAAGCAAAACCGGCGTTGTATATTTTCACTCTTCCCTTCAGATCCGCAAGCCTGCCGAAGAAAATCAGGAGAGTTGCAGTAATGAGCATATACCCCATCAACGACCATATTACGTAGACAAAGGAATCTGCACTGGCGATAGCGTAAGCGGAAGAGGTCAGCGGGGCTGTACCACCGGGTGTGTGCCTGAGGACACTGCGCAGAATGTAGGGGAGGGAAATTATCACTATGCTCGTGTCTATGGAGGCCATCAGCATTGCTATGGTAGTATTGGAAAGAACTACCCACTTGTAATTATCAGATTTTACGTCATTCATACGCAATTCGCCGGATATCGGTGACTTTCCAATCAAAGCCATTATTTGAACTATTTGAATCTGGAAACGCTACCGCTGAAACAAGAGTGGCGAAGCGATACCCTCACGATCAATGCGCAAGCCTGTTTGCGCGTAAAGCTTGATTGATCTTACACATCGCGACAATCCATGGAATTTATTCAACCACATGAGGAATTGAAAAATGGCACGAGTGACGCACAGCTGGAACGTGCGCGGAGTAGCCCCGGGCAGATTCGAACTGCCGTCGCAAGATCCAGAATCTCGCATGATTGACCACTACACTACGGGGCTAAAATGCAGTCACCACAAGAACTGAAATAGTAAATAAAACTAATCTGAGAAGACTGCTGGTTGCCGACCGGCAAGGTATCATGCATTATGCGCACAATAAGGAAGAGATGACAGTCTGAAGAAGACGGGCGTCGGAGCCAGTGTGCCCCGCGGTTTTTGCTGGCACTCGAGTCTCATCGAATTAATTTTATACTGCACTATCAATAGGCCAGTTCATGTTAGACAGCGATGCAAACACGGCAAAAACACTGACGCTTGTGGCGATAATATTGCAGGTTGTGTTCTTCGTGATAGGCATTTTTGCAGTTGCAGCTCTTGCTGTAATCACCACTGGCGTTACGACAACCACAAACCCCGGTGGGACTATAACAACTACTGGACCGGTTGGAGTAAGCATATTTGGTGTGGTGTTCGGAGGCATTTTCCTCATAGGCCTTTTGTGGATACTGCTTGACTACTTCCTGATATACAAGAAACTGGCAGAGGATAAGGTCGAGGAAGCTGAAACACCGGCGCTGGTCCTGGGCATCATCCAGCTGATTTTTGGTGGCGTCATAACAGGCATACTTGTAATTGTCGCATACGTGAAGATAAAGGACTCAGTGAGGAACAGGGCGCGAGGCACAACTCCTCAGCAGCAGAGAGCATCAAACTGAGAAATCGAATTGCAAACCTTTTCCTGTCTTTCAACAGGGCGTCTTTCAGAAACAATAGTCATATTAGCTCATTCTGCAATGATTGGTCTGCATGATTACGGACATCGTCGAAGTGGAGAAGACTGACGCGTCGAACGTCATACTCGCTCAATCACATTTCATAAAGACTGTGGAAGACGTTTACGAGGCACTTGTGACGGCGGTACCTGGCATAAGGTTCGGCATAGCATTCAATGAGGCCTCCGGACCCCGCCTGGTCAGGACGGAAGGCAACGACATGAAGCTTACGGACATCGCGGCAAAAAATGCAGAAAAGATTGGAGCTGGTCACTTGCTTGTAATACTCATTGAAGGCGCCTTCCCGGTAAATGTTATGCATTCGCTCAAATCAGTGAGCGAGATCACGACCATTTACTGCGCATCGGCAAACAGATTGAGAGTTGTCGTTGGCAGGGAAGGCGACGCAGCCTCCGTGCTTGGCGTGATTGACGGAGAATCGCCACTCGGACGGGAAACAGAGAAGGACCGCAAAGACAGAAAAGAGTTCCTGAGGAAAATAGGATATAAACTGTAAAACTGCAGCACGGTTCACTCAGTGAGCGACTTGAGCAGAGAGTCGGAAACGTTGCCGCCGGAAATTATCAGTGCAACAGACTGTCCCCCCTCGCCGAAAATCTCTCTTCTGTACTTCAGCAGTGCTGCAACTGTTGAAGCGCTCGCAGGTTCCATGAGCACTCTGGAGTTCTGCCACATCTCCTTCACTGCCGACATTATCTCAGCGTCGCTGACCAGCAGGATTCTCCTGACACGTCCTGCCAGTATGCCGACGTTGAGTGTTCCCGGAGTTGAAACGGCTATGCCGTCAGCGACAGTTTCCGACTTAGAGGTCACGGGCTTGCCTGCGCTGAGCGATTCGTACATTGACCTTGACTTCTCAGACTGCGCACCTATCACTTCTGTTCCGCTGACATTGTCGTAGGCAAGAGCAATGCCGGAAATCAGGCCTCCTCCGCCCACCGGCGATATCACATAATCACATCTGGTCTGCGCCTGTATTTCGAGGCCCGCTGTTCCCTGTCCGGCGATGACCAGCGGATCGTCGAATGGGGGTATCATTGTCATACCCCTGGTTTCGCTGAGCCGTTCAGCGGTGGCCATCCTGTCATCGGTCGTCAGACCGCTTATCACAGTCTCGGCACCCAAACTCTTTATCAGCCTCAGCTTGGATTCGTTCACGTTTTCTGGCAGCACAATTGCCGCCTTCTTTCCCATTGCCTTTGCCACGTACGCGACAGCGAGGCCGTGATTGCCTGAGGATGCAGTCACTACACTATCCCCGGTGACATGTGACATCTTGTTGGAGGCACCCCTGATCTTGAATGCACGCACGGGCTGAAACATTTCCATTTTAAGGTACACGTCCGCGCGCAGTTTACCGGAGAGATAGTAATCAAAGAACAGGGGCGTCCTGATGCAGTGGCGATAGACAACTCTGGTCGCGTCTATGACGTCTTTCCTGCTGACTTTCACTTCCGTCCTGTCCACAATACCGCTTCCCGCTACCAGTCCGTTCCGACAGCCCTTATGCCAATCTTCGGTATCGGCGCTGCACTCCTCTTATGACTGCTGCTATCCACCATGGAAAATACCCTGTCGACGATGTCACTGCGGATGCCTGTCCTCCTGACAACCTCAGGCGCAGACATGTGGTTTTCCATAGCTAACAATATGCTGTCAAGTTGTTCGTACGGCATCCCCAGTTCACCCTCATCGGTCTGCCCTTCCCACAGCCCCGCGCTGGGACTCTTTTCCAGAAACCTGGATG
Source organism: Candidatus Sysuiplasma acidicola (assembly GCA_019721035.1). Taxonomy (NCBI): domain Archaea; kingdom Methanobacteriati; phylum Thermoplasmatota; class Thermoplasmata; order Candidatus Sysuiplasmatales; family Candidatus Sysuiplasmataceae; genus Candidatus Sysuiplasma; species Candidatus Sysuiplasma acidicola. Next base: position 669 of record JAHEAA010000015.1, on the reverse strand, counting down.
GCAGTTTGAGCTGTGATGCGAGCTGCCTCACCTCCGTTTTGTACAGATCGCCTATGGGAAGAAAGTCGACAGCGCCGTCACCGTACTTTGTGAAATAGCCGGTGAGCAGTTCGCTTTTATTGCCTGTTCCGGCCACCCTGAGGTTACGCATGTTTGCAACAGCGTAAAGCAATATCATCCTCACGCGCGCTTTTATGTTTCCGACCACCCTGGCGTCCGAAGCGCCTATCGCGCCTGCCACGAGAGAGACTTGACTGCTTATCACAATCCGCCGAACCGGTACACCGAGCGAAGTTGCATACTCGCCTGCATCCTTCTCGTCGGGACCCGGAACTTCAGAGTCCGGAAGCAGTAACGCCTCGACCCTGTGTTTTCCCAGAGCATCGCAGCACAGCTTCATAACGAGGGCAGAATCTATGCCGCCGCTCAGCCCGAGGACCACTCCGTCCGCACAGCTTCCATCAACTTTTTCTCTGATGAAAGCGATTATGGCATCATAGGCATAATCCCTGAGAGATGGTTTCACAGACCCGGTGTAGTATGGGAATGTATCTAAAATTGTCGCCTCAGTGACTCTGTCAACTTTTCCTTGAAAAGGTTGACTTTCCCCCATCTGCTCCACGGATTACCGGCATCATCCTCTCTTCCGCCGGGTTCCGTCTCATTGCT
>JAHEAA010000014.1 GCA_019721035.1 Candidatus Sysuiplasma acidicola | reverse complement strand
GGAGCAGCGGGAAGTTATCTCGTTTATGCAGGCACTCCTTCAGGCCAGGTTTATGGGGTGGGTCTTGGAGGCAGTCCGACAACGACCAATGGAACAATTTATCCGTTGCTTAAGCTCCAGCTTTCCTCCGGCACAATCGCATTTCCCCCCTCTGTATTTCCTCTTTCCAGTTATTCTACATTTGTCGGCAGTGGTTACTCCTCGCTGTCTTACAATAATTTTCTGCTTCTCTCGACGAACAATGGCACAATTTCTCTGAGCAAAATTCAATGGTCAGGCAATCATGGTCCGGGTAGCGGCGAGCCTTTTCTGACGGACAATGAGACTGTAATGATCAATGAATCTTTGTTGATGCCAGTCGTCTCAGACTCGCAGTCAACTGCCTCTTCACTACCGGCGTGGGTCCCTTTCCGCAGTTCAACATCGCTGTCTTCAGGCTTTATCCCCGGAATGCTGTTCGCTGTTTACCGCAACAGTACAGGCGTTTACCTCGCATCGTATTATACAAGTCCCCTGACTCAGCTCTGGCACTTCAGGCTTGCAGGCAACCAGACACCTTCCCAGCCCGCATTTGTCGGGGCAAATTATCAGCCCGGACACACCTCTCAGACACAGGTTCTCATCGCTCAGGGAAATACGATGTATTCAATCAAAGCATTTTCGGGCAAACTGAACTGGCAGTCGAATCTCTCATCCCCCATAAATGTTAATCTGCCCATACATATTCCATACGACTACCAGTTAAGCACTGTTCCCGGCAGTATGGCGTTTGTTTCTGACGGCACCGGTTATTATGGCATAATGCTCAATAATGGAACGGCGGTAAAAGTCTATCAGACTCCTGAGCAGATTATAGGATATTCGTCTTCTTACGGAAGCTCCGGTTTTCCAGCATACTCGGTTGTGTCCACGCCATCACGTCTGTATCTGGTTAGCAATGTTAACAAGCTGGTGAACGGTAATTCAATCGTGTCAACACCGACTGGAGAAGGCACGATGTTTGGAAACATAATATATGCTCCGGACTCCTCGGCATTTATATTGTCTACAGACCGTGGATTTCTCACGTCTGTTTCAGCACTGGGCGGAAAACAGCCATTTCAGTGGCATGCGAGGTACTCCTCATCTTTGCAAACATCGTCACCCATACTCGTCAGGGACTCCTTTTCAGGGGCAGACACAATTGCTTTTATCACAAACAATCATTATCTCGTGCTTTATTCTACCAATGGCGTTGATATCAACCCGATTCCGCCGACACTGCATGCTCCTTCAGGCAACGTTTACCTTATGGGAACAAACATCTACGGCCAGGACGTGTGGAGTCAATGGGTTGCGAGCTTCGTTTATGACTGGGAAATTGGCATATTCGTTGCGCTAGGCATAATTTTAATATCTGTAGTTTTCGCAATGATTGTCGGCTACGTCGGCGGTTTCATCGGTTCTGTTGTGGAAACTGTATCGCTTGTCATTTTCCTTATCCCGTTCATCGCCTTGCTGATTGTGATGTCAGCCGTGCTTGGGCCGTCGCTTTTCAATATCATATTAGTGTTAACTCTAGTGGGCTGGCCGTTTACCACCTTTACGCTTATTGGAGTGGTGCGTTCCATCAGGACACATGCTTTCATTGAGGCCGCAAAAGTTTCAGGAGCCGGAAGTATGCAGATACTCCGCAGGCACTTCCTCTCCAATATGACTCCCTTGCTTGCATATTTTACGGCCGTCGGAATCGGCGGTGCAGTCGCAGGTGTTTCAACACTACAGTTTCTTGGCGTAGCTCCACTTGCTATATCCACGTGGGGAGCAATGCTGAATGCGACGCTTTCCAATTTCTTCCTCGCAGCAAGGGCACCCTGGTGGATTCTACCGCCGTCAATCGCGCTTACCGCCTTCATATTCGCATTCGTATTCGTTTCCAGGGGTCTGGATGAGGTTGTCAATCCGAGGCTGAGGAGGAGATGACCATGCAGATTCAACATACGTTTAACAGTAACGCAGATACCGACGCTGTCATCGGTATAGACAACCTTTCGGTGAATTTTGAAACCGATGAAGGTACAGTAATGGCTCTCGACCGCGTGCATCTGAACATCAGAAAAGGCGAAACGGTTGGAATACTCGGTGAGAGTGGAAGCGGAAAGTCGACGCTTGCGAACGCGATAATCTCGATGCTCCCGGACAATGCGCTAATATCGGGTGAGGTCAAATTCATGGGTGAAACCGTCACTGCGCCAGAATTTTCCGGCAAGGCGAGCGTCAAGCTGAAGAGAAGGCAGCGCAAAGTGCTTACCGAGAAATTATCCAGAATAAGGTGGAAGGGTATTTCGATAGTATTTCAGGGCTCGATGAACGCATTTAATCCTGCATATACCATTCGCAAGCAGATTTCCGAGGTTTTCAGATTCCACACCTCATACTCTGAAGAGGAGATATCGAAGCGCGTCACGGAATCTGTGATACATGCAGGGCTGAATCCCGGCGTTCTGGATTCCTTTCCACACGAACTGAGCGGCGGAATGAAACAGAGGGCGGTAATCGCCATGGCTTTGGCGCTGAAGCCGAAGCTTGTCATTGCCGATGAGCCAACCACGGGCCTCGACGTCATTACACAGGCCAGAATTATTTCCGAACTCAAGGAATTGAGGAAGTCGGAGATCGAGTCAATGATGGTGATTTCCCACGACATCGGCGTGATAGCCCAGCTCGCAGACAGAATCGCGGTGATGTACGCGGGAAGGATTATGGAAATTGGCAGTCTGGACGAAATTTACCTGAAGCCGGGCAATCCATACACGCGATCCCTGCTGGACAGCTATCCATCGCTTGCTAAAGCAAGGGAGCCAATAATCGGTATACCCGGCTCACCACCAGATCCGATGTCCCCGCCTGCAGGATGCAGATTTGCACCCAGGTGCCTTTACGCCCAGGATATTTGCAGCCGGCAGGAACCTCCGCTCGTAAAAATTTCAGAAGATCATCTCAGCCTGTGTCATTTTGCAAACGAGTTCGTTTCAGGAAAACTTAAATCAAATATTTCCACTGCCGGTCTGGCTGGATCATTTCACTCTTTTAAGCCGGAACATACATCTGATGTTGTCAAAGCTGAAGAACTTTCAAAGTATTTTGATATCAGAGGAACACTTTTTGGATCAGTGTTCAGCAGGTCCACTGAAGGAAGGCTGGTAAGGGCTGTTGACCACATCTCTGTAGATATATGGCGAAATGAGATATTTGCCATCGTCGGCGAAAGCGGAAGCGGTAAAACAACCCTTGGTAAAACGGCGCTGGGTTTACTGAAGCCCACTAGCGGAAAGCTGATGTATCTTCCCGGTCCGGTTACGAACACGTTCTCTGATAAAGACACAACGTCTGAATACACCGGCACCCCCAACAACGGTTCGCCGGAAATTGAAAATCTGCCACCTATCGATCTGAGTTCGCTGAGAGAGAGCGACAGAATGTACGATATCTTCAGGAGGCAGACACAGATGATATTCCAGGATCCGTATGACTCTCTTGACCCCAAGATGACCATATTTGACATTGTTCAGGAGCCTGTTATTGCGCACAAGCTAAGCAGGAATCCAAACAAGATTGTGAGTCTGGTAAACGAGGCACTTTATACGGTGAATCTGACACCGCCTGAGAATTATCTTGAAAGGTTTCCGCATGAACTCAGCGGGGGTGAGCGACAAAGGGTGGCTGCTGCAAGGGCGCTGGTATTGAGGCCGGAAATGCTCATTGCCGACGAGCCAATATCCATGCTGGATGTTTCTCTTCGCGCAGGCTTCATGAATCTGCTGCTGCGCCTGAGAAGTGAATTCGGCATCACCATAATCTACATAACGCACGACATTGCGTCGGCACGTTATCTCGCAGACAGGATTCTCGTTATGTATCTCGGCGTCGCGGTTGAAGTGGGTGAGACGGAGGAAGTGATCCGGAATCCTCTGCATCCTTACACAATAGCGCTCCTCCAGGCAGTGCCGATACCGGCTCCCAACTGGAATCCGGGCAAACTCGAAATTGAAGGGGAGATTGGCAGTCCCGTTAACGTTCCGAAGGGATGCAGGTTCTATCGCCGCTGCCCTTACAGAGAGGATATGTGTAATGCAATTCCGCCGCCCAGGCAGGAGGCCGGCTCCCACTGGTACCTCTGTCATTTCAATCCGGAGCAGCTCCTGAAGATGCGCAAAGACAAGTTTAATGATTGACCTGCGTGTTTTGATAATCACAATATGATGCAACATGATGCTGAAACACTGGCCCTGCGCCGCTCTATAACGAAAGCGCGGCTCACTTATGCCCTGTTCCCTGTTTTAGCATTGATTTTGATAATTTCAGTGCCTCTGCCGCTTTACTTCTTCGGTCTCTTCAATTATATCCAGGTTATGCCTGTCCTTCTTTTCATCTTCGGTGTGTGTGTCATGTTCGTAGGCGCTTTCTGGGATTTCGGCGCGAAGATGTACCTGAGGGAAATCGTGGACAATAACCTGCCCTTCGGTGAAAGCGATCTCAATTACGTTTACAAACAGCAATTCGTTTTGACTGCAATATACATGGGTGTTGCTGCTCTTTACATACTTGCGGCTGTCATCATTTATATCGTCTGATTCTCATTCTGTCCACCCTGTGCTTCGCTACCTCGTAGACAGGCGAAAGAGCAATCAGGACAATTCCCGGAGCGACTGCAATGTATGAATAGTCCGCGAAACCATGCGGGTTTGTTGCGCTGATAATAAGCTCAATCAGGGGAAGAGATGTTGCGTTGCCGGCGCTTATCACTATGAAAAACAGGATGTCAGACTTCGCCGTGAAACCCAGTGTTCCGGAACTTCCGGCAAACATTTTCAGCAGCAAAGGCTCGCTTATGTTTGTGCTCAGAAATTGATACCAGTTACTGTCTGCTGCAAAACCAAGGGTTATACGATCTGCAGAAATCAGCTTCATTGAAATGGAATATCCCCGAGGCAGGTAGAGCTGGCCGGACTGGTACCAGTCAGCCCTGCCGCTGTAAGTGAAACCGTTATCTGTCAGTACTGAAGTTGATGTGAGCGGAATGAGGAAGACAAGCACACCCACAAGAAACAGCGACATGCCAACAATGAAAATATCCCTCCTGAAATAATGGTTAACTCTCATTTTGATTTTCCTCATGCGATCAGCACTGCTAATAACTTATTGCTTGCACCGTTTCTGTACATCCGTTGGAAAAGCAACAGGCAGTTTCTCTTTTACCAACGATCCTTGTCGTGAAGCAACGTCTTAAATATGTTCTTTGAGATGGTTATATCGTGAGCTAAGGATGCAAAGGAGAAAGATATGGCTGCTCGCACGGTTTCGCATCGCACTCATACGTGAGGGCATAGAGAAGGCAGACGGTATCAACAGGCTTGCGCGGGTTATCGGCTACCGCTCAAGGATACATCCGGCATGGCCCCTGAGACAGATACTGGTAGGCAGACAGCCATTTCCGTACGACAGGCTCGAGAAACTCGCCGATTTCCTGAGCCTCGATATGAAGGAAATATTGAATTACGAAGTAACGTCGCAGCGCCTTGCTAATGAGCAGAATTCCACGGCACTGAGATCAAATGGTTTCGCGACGTATGTAGTCTGAATCAACTGTATCCCGGCGTCGCAAATACTGCAGCCTGCTGTTGTTTTTCACACCTGTCAGGTTGAAGTTTCAGGTTTGTTCTTTCCCTCGCTTATCAGCACGGGGAAAAAAGATGCCATTGCGACAGTGCCGAACAGTATTACCGAATACATCTCATGATTTATCAATGAGTAACTCAGGGCAGTGCCTGCAATAACGACTCCGACTGCTCCTCTCGCGCCAAGGAATCCCACCGTGCTCCTGGGGCTGATGTCAATGGAGAGTTTTCTGCTCATCCTGAAATTCATATATGCGGCGACAACACCAGTCAGAAGCAGCAAAGCAAGAAGAGTCGCGACATAACTCGCGCCGGGTATGAGCATGCTCAAACCGGCAATGGTAAAGTAAACTGGAATGAAGAAACTCTCGTTCATTCTGTTGAGCGTCCTCGTCAGTATGCCCAGTAGATCCTTGCCCACCACAACTTCACTGATAAGCATTCCGGAAAAGAATGCGCCGAGAACGAACGTGATGCCTATTGACTGAAAAATGGTTGAAACCAGGAGTCCGCCGAATATGATCGCCCCGAATATGATCTTTTCACCATGTTCAGTTGCATGCAGCCGCCCGAATGCCTTGATGATGGCCTCTGAATGGCTGGTTATGAACTTGTCAAGGTAATATATCACGATAATGAATATCAGGAAAATGAACACTTCCGGAATTAATTGTCTGGTACCGAGGAACGCAGAAAGCAGAAGGAATGCGATAAGGTCTGACAGTACAACACTGGATAGCATGGTTAAACCCGCATCCTTCTGGAGCAACCCGTAGTTTCTCACAAGCACGGATATGATTGATATCGACGGCACACCTATCGATATGGAAACGATCACCGACGCGGCGAGGCTGTATCTCACGGCGAAGTATAGCAGCAGAAACATCATTATTGCAGGAATAACGAAGCTCGTCATCGTAAGCGGAAGAGCACGGCGGTACGGTTTCCTCAGCAAGTCAACTGTCATTTCGATTCCGAGAAGCAGCATGATGAAGAAAAGCGAAATTTCCGATATGCTGTAAAGTATTGCATCCGGTGTGACAATGTTGAATACTGCCGGACCAAGCAGGATGCCGCCGATAATTTCACCTGCAATTGCGACGACCCTGAAGTGCTCGAAGAGCTGGCCCAGTACGAGGCCTACTCCGAGTAACAGAAGCATCGCAGTGATGATGTCCATTTTATTCCCGAACATGTTAGGATTCGTTGATTTATAACATTTGAGTAAAAACCTATCCTAATCGTGTTTCTGTCTGATTGACCTGTGGCAAAGGTCAACTCCACCTTTTGCCAACGGCTCATTGAGTGTTATTCTCGCTGGAAATGGTCATGCATCATAAATGTCTCCTATCCCTGGTACGATCGACATAAAAAATGGCAAGGAAGGCTTCAGTAAGCTTTAAATCGCATAATTCTTATCGATGTTAAACTTGATTGGATAAATCAAGGGAGTAGAACGAAAATGAATGTAAAGATATTTTCAGCACTGAATGGATCGGCGAACACCCCTTCAAGCGGAAGTTCAGTTCCTGTCGGTTCACAGGGAATAACTCCTCCGCCGCCTACCGGAGGAAAATCTAGAACTATGATTGTTGCGGTAGTGGTCGTAATCATCCTGATTGTCGCTGGTTTGGGCATTTATCTGTCAATCTCGAAACCACCTGCGAAGGTGAAGTCTGGAACGTTGCCATCCTATGCAAGTTACAGCGTAGGCAGTCAGGGCAGCAGCATCACATTTTATTCTGGTTCGAGTGTTTCTCCATCTTCCGTCAGTTCGGTGACATGGAATTTTGGTAACGGTGTCACAAAGACAATCTCCGGATCTGCAGGCTTAACTGTTAAGTATGTTTATCCCAATCCGGGTAATTACCTTGTTTTTGATCGGGTCATAACGACTTCCAACGTTGCTTATGACAACAGCTTGAGTCTCGTACCTGTATCTATTACGCCGAGTGTAACCTCGACGGCAATAGCGAATCAGTTCCCTGTGGCTATACAGGTTATGGGGAGTTCGGCGAATAGCCAGAATCTTTCAGCAGGTTTCCCCAACGTGGTCCCTGTTGGCGGGTATGTCAATATCTCCAGCCTTCTGCCTTCAAGTTTCTCCAGCTATCCGCTGACGTCCGGCTGGGCGCTACAGTCTATGTCGTTCAAAGTTGGAAAGACAGTTTCACCGAGTTTTAATGCGACAGATGTAGCTAATGGTGTAAACTATCTCAATGCGACTTCGATGTCTTCTGGAATATATGCGATGACACTGACAGCTGTTACTAACAAATCGTCCCAGACCTCAAGCTGGACCTTTGTGGAAACAGCGGCAGTAGGCGCATTCGCCCCGAGGCATTCCAGTTCGCCATCAACTCACAGCGGCATTGTTGATGCAACATGGATACCCGGCGGGTTTGCATCGCTTGATCCTGCGATAGCCTACGACACAGTCAGCTACGAAGCCATATACAATCTCTATGAACCCCTTGTGCAGTATGCCCCGGGAGGCACTTCATCGTCCTTCATGCCTGTTTTGGCAACCGCCGTGCCAACAGTTGCAAACGGGCTCATTGCCACAAACACTTCTAATGGTGTCACATATGTTAACTACACATTCAATCTGAATCCATCGGCTAAGTTCGCAAATGGTCAGCCTGTCACTGGCTATGATGTCTACTTCTCAGTTCTCCGTGGCCTGCTGTTTGCCAACGATCCCGGCAGACCAGGATGGTTAATGGCGCATGCTTTGATACCCGGCGACTCAATTTACGGTCCGTACAATGTAAGTCCGTTCTGGGTTGACCACGCAATGACCTATAACTCGACTTCCATAACCTTCCACATACTTCCTACAACAAATCAGTCGCTGTTTGGTGTAACTCCGCAGAATGGAACAAACTCGGCATACATGATAACCGGGACACCTGAGAATGCGACAGCGGCATCTGCCGCAGGCCTTTCAGTTGGTCAGTATTCTTCATTCGGCTCTGCTGTTTATTTCATGCAGCTCCTGACGCAGCCCATAGCCTTTGTCATGGATGCTTCATGGGCGAATTCGAGCGGAGCTGGTATAGGTTCGTTCTCGCCGAATGCGGCGTCTTCCTCGGCATTTTACAGTTACCAGCAGTACGGCAACGCTGTATCGTGGAACACAAAGCTCCAGTTCGGCACGATGGGAACCGGTCCGTATATTGTTCAAGCGGTAGTTCCCGGTCAGATGATCAGGTTTGTTCCTAACCAGAACTTCACCCAGACACAGGATTATCCTCCTGTATCGGCAATGCAGCCAAGCATAACAATCTACTATTACACCTCCGAATCCGTTGCCCAGGAGGCATTCCAGACCGGTGCGGCAGATTTCGCCGAGGGTGCATTTCCGCCAAGCGCATTCCCGCTGGTGATGAAAATGGTCCACGCCGGACAGGCCAATGCCATAACATCACCTGAGCTTGCACTGTTCACATGGTTCTTCGTAACTCAGATAAACGTTACTGCGCTCAACGCTCTTTCATCCCAGACCGTTAAATTCCCCAGCTCCAGCCTGATATATGAAAACGCCACAGGCGCAAATTCGACTTCCGCGAATGTTCCGGGTGGCTGGCAGGTGTCCACATTCTTCGGTAACCTGAGTGTGAGAAGGGCGTTCACTTACGCATTCGACCAGGCACAGTATATGTCTATGAACACGAATAGTGGAATATCGGTCGCAACGAATCTGACAGGTTACATTCCGGTCGGACTTGCAGATTATCCCAGCAACATTTCCAACGATTCGATGGCTCCCTATTACAACATGTCACTTGCAAAGTACTACTGGAGTCATTCGCCTTACTCGAGTGCTGCTTCAGGCTCCATAACCTTCCCAATATTCTCTATCGCAGGCAGTCCGATACAGGACTCAATGATCCAGTCGTACTGGATACCAGCCATCGAGAATGCGACCAATGGTGCAGTCAAACCGTTCCTTCAGGACATCAACTTCGCGACACTGCTTTCCGTGACTGCAGTCCCGGCTGCGCAGAATCCCTTGCCTCTGTATTTCCTGGGCTGGATAGCTGATTATCCAGACCCGACGGACTTCGCCGCACCATTTGTACAGCCATTTGGAATATATTCATTCCCTGACGGCTGGATGCCAGGGCCGGGATTCAATTCGACCACCAATCCACACCAGTGGCAGATGATAAACGCCATGTGGAACGCAAGTGCAGCAGGTGCAGGCGAGCTCAACACAAGCCAGAGGGCGCACGATTACTATCTGTCAGACTCGCTGTCCGTTAAACTGGATATGCTCGTCGGAGTATTCCAGCCGATAGGCATAACGTTCTACAGATCGTGGATCACCCCATCATCGCTTGCATGGTCCACATCACTATCTGCATCGCTGACCTTCCTGATACTGTTCCCGGTAACCAAGTGATGAGCCGGTAGACAAGGCACACTCTAAACCCTTTACTCAAACATTTTATTATTTCAATTTTGACTGACGTGCCAAGAGTGTTCTTCGTTTTGCTGTTGCCCTAAGTCCATTCTGATTTGGTGTTCTGATCTGGTGAAGACTTTAACGCATGGCTGCTGTTAGAGCTGAAAATAATTAAATACGGTGTCCGATTAAGCACTCTTTGCATCCGTTATGAGCACCACCATTGAACAGGATCCGGACATTTTGCTCAGAGTTGAGGATCTGAAGACATATTTTTTTGTTTATGATGGTATTGTTAAGGCACTTGACGGGGTCACTCTTTACGTCAGAAAGGGTGAAACACTTGGCATCGTCGGCGAAACAGGATGCGGAAAGAGCGTTACGGCTTTTTCTGTTTTGAAACTGATTCAGGATCCTCCGGGCAGAATCGTCTCCGGACGAATAATTTACAAGGGCGCAGATCTGACACGCTATCTTCCTTATGAAGTCAAATATGTGAACAAGAAAGGGAAAAGAGTTCGGATAAAGAGGAACAAGAGAGTTATAAAACTTACAGAAAGGATATTTCAGGGCATAAGAGGAAGGGAAATATCCATGATTTTCCAGGAACCTACAACGGCTCTGAACCCTGTACTGACTGTCGAAAGGCAGGTGGGTGAAGCGCTACTGATGCACAGGAAGTCTGAAATCATAGATTCCATTCTACGCAAGGAAGTGGCCAGTCTCTCTGGTTATGCATCCGGCATCAGGTCACTCATCGATGATTTTGATGTCTCGGGAACGAACAGAGATGATTTCAGAAAGACCGCCATGCTAACAATATCCAATCACGTGAAGGATCAGCGTCAGCAGATTCAGGTTTATGATGTGATAACATCAAGGGGCCAGAAGCGAAGCAAAAGGCTGAAGGAAGCATTACGTGTGGCAAAAATAGGCTCGCTTTCAAAGGCTGCCAGGGGTATCCTTCAGCTCGAAAAACAACTTGACACGCTTTTGAAGAGTGAGAGGAATGCCATATTGGCAGGCAGCGACCTGCGCGCTATCAAAAAAATTTCTATTGAGGTGAGACGATGCAGGTGGAAGATCGCGCTCAGTAAGCTGAATTTGATCGCAAGGAGGGAGTGCAGCAGATCGATAAACACCGAAACTTCCGGCTGGGTTGAAGAACTGCTCAAGCAGGTCAGCATTCAGGATGCCCACAAAGTTCTAAGCAGCTACCCACATGAACTGAGCGGCGGCATGCAGCAGCGTGTCATGATTTCCATGGCTCTTTCGTGCAATCCGTCACTTCTGATTGCCGATGAACCCACCACCGCTCTGGATGTGACGATTCAGGCACAAATACTGGATCTGATGAAGAAGCTCAAGAAGACAACAAACGCCTCTGTCATGCTTATAACTCACGACCTTGGTGTGATATCTGAAGTGTGTGACCGCGTGGCGGTCATGTATGCCGGAGTCGTGGCGGAAACCGGAACTGTAACTGAGATTTTCAAGAACCCGCTGCACCCGTATACAAAGGGTCTGCTCTCAGCCATACCAAGGCTGGATATGCCAGGGAAGAAGCTTACTACCATTCCCGGCTCAGTGCCAAACCTGCTACGGCCGCCAGCCGGATGCAGGTTCCATCCCAGATGTCCGTATGTCATGGACGTATGCAAGACGACCGTGCCTGTTACGGTAGAAGTTTCAAAGGGCCACACGGTCAGCTGCTTCCTCTTCGGAGGTGTTGACAATTAAAAATAACCTTTACATGGATATAAGGCATCTTAAACAGTACTTTCCGATTAAAGCAGGCGTGATGTCGAGAAGCGTTGGTTACGTTCATGCGGTTGACGACGTCTCCTTCCAGATATATCAGGGGGAGACCGTTGGTTTGGTTGGTGAGAGCGGGTGCGGCAAGACAACGACAGGCAGAACATTGCTGCGGCTTCTCGAACCCACCTCAGGCCAGGCTTTCATAGATCCGCCAGACTCTGTTTCGGCCGAATTAGATGCGCTCTACAGTTCTCTTGAAACTGAAGGCGCGGATGCAAAGAACAGTGAAGAAACACTAGAACGAATACGCAAAATTGCAGAGCAGTATTCGATTTTCAAAGCGAAGAGGAGGCGTCTCAGAGAAATCAGAAAGACAATGCAGATTGTTTTTCAGGATCCGTTTGCATCGCTGGATCCAAGGATGCTTGTAAAGGAGATTCTCTCCGAACCGTTGCGTATTCACAGGCGCATAACCGAGACCGGCAATTCAGATAACTCTTTGCCGGAAAAGGATTCGAACACTGTTTCAGGTAATGGCAGGATGACAAAAAAGGAAATCGACGAACGTGTTTTGTCTCTGATTAAGGACGTTGGATTGAATGAAGAGCATCTGTACCGCTTTCCGCATGAATTCAGCGGCGGTCAGAGACAGAGAATATGCGTGGCAAGAGCACTTGCACTGGATCCAAGATTCATAGTGCTCGATGAACCCACTTCTGCTCTCGATGTTTCAGTTCAGGCACAGATACTCAATCTTCTGAGGAATCTTCAGCAGAAGAACAATATGTCCTATCTTTTCATCTCACATCATCTGAGCGTTATCAGGGCAATGTGCAACCGCGTTCTGGTCATGTATTTGGGAAAGATCGTCGAAGTGTCTGAAACTGAGGAGCTGTTTGTTCATCCTCTGCATCCGTATACTCAGGCTCTCATTTCCGCGATACCTATACCAGATCCTCTTCTTAGGAGGGAGAGAATAATCCTTTCCGGCGATGTGCCGAGCGCGGCGTCGCCTCCCAGCGGATGCAGGTTCAGAACCAGATGCCCCTATGCTGAGCAGATATGCAGGGATGAGGAACCGAAGCTCCGGGACTGGAACAACACAGGACATCAGGTTGCCTGTCATCTCATACACAAAATGGACAGTAGAATTATTGATGCTGCCGAAAAGGCAAGCGTTATCGCAGGGGAACATTTCGACGAGTCCGTTCTATCGAAGGCAAATTAGGGTTGGAATACCATGGTTATGCAGCCGGAATACGAACTGAGTTTGACGGTTTTGACACCGGTTGGACCGATATGCGGCAGACAAGCAGAAGGAGACCATTTGTATACCGGTGAATCAACGGTTAAATACTCCAAGAAATGTACGCTGGATAAGGACACGTCAGATTGGCAGTCCACCGGCAAATGGTGTTGTGCTCAATGAAAATGACAACCTACATAATAAGGAGACTTTTGCTTCTGATTCCTGTCATTTTAGGAGTAACGGCATTCACATTCATACTCACGCGCGTGAATATAGGTCTCTGGATTAGCTCGCTCATGGGCCGCATAAGGACACCGGCAGCAAAAGCGCACATCATTGCAGAATATCATCTTAATGCGCCAATCTACCTTCAATACTTTTATTACATGCAGGGACTTCTCTCCGGCAACTGGGGATTCACAAGCGGGTTTGATACTCTCGTCGGCACTTACAGGCCGGTTTTCCAGGTAATGCAGGAGCGTCTTCCTAACACAATTGAACTGGCCGTTGCTTCAATAATTCTTGTTGTGCTTTTCTCGATTCCGCTCGGAGTTATATCGGCAGTCAAACGTGATAAACTCCCTGATCATGCATCAAGGCTCTGGGCGATGATAAGTTACTCCACCCCTACATTCTGGCTCGGCCTCCTGATACTTTTTGCCATTTCTCCGTATGTGCCAATTACCAGCATTTCCAACTCGATTGGCATTTCCTATTACTTTTCGCCAAATGGCGGTTTCGAACCATGGGTCGTGCATCAGGGCGGGTTGATCCTCGGCACCAGACCCACGGGCTTCCTGATTATAGACACCCTCATTTATGGAGACTTCCCGGCATTCTTCAATAGCATTGAGCATATCATACTGCCAGCGATTACCGTAGCCTTGACGAGCATGGGTGCTATAGTGCGCTTTCTCAGGTCCAGTATGCTGGATGCCATGGGTCAGGATTATGTCAGGACTGCAAAGGCAAAGGGGTTGCCTCAGAAGCGCGTTATCAACAAACATGTAAAGAGAAATGCATATTCTGCCACCGTTACAATACTCGGGCTCCTGCTTGCCTCCCTCATGGGCGGCGTAGTGATTACCGAAGAGATATTTTCATGGCCGGGCATAGGTTACTGGCTCGCCGAAGCTGCGATTGTCAATGATTTTGCATCCATCATGGCATCTGTCTTCGTGTTCGCTATAATAATCGTTGTGGCGAATCTGATTGTGGATATAGTGTACGCGTATCTTGACCCCAGAGTCAGGCTGGGGTGAGGAGCTGAATCGATGACCACGTCTTTTGGTAAAGCACAGCGTTTTAAACCGAGCAGCATACTTCCAAGGATCGCGCAGTTCAGAAGACAATTTTATTATTTCAAGCAGAGTCCTCTGGCTCTCGCAGGACTCATCATAACCTCGCTGTTCGTCTTCCTCGCAATTTTTTCACCTGTGCTGACCTCGGGCAACCCTTACGTGCTGGAATCCAACCGGAAACTGCTCAACGACTATATACCATGGTTCCAGACATGGAGGTACCCTCTCGGCACAACATACTTCGGCGTGAACCTGCTGCCGGCAATAATTAAGGCAGCCAGGGTTGATCTTGCCATATCGCTCGCCGTCGTCTCGGCCGGTGCCACCGTTGGAATACTCTTAGGCGCATTCGCCGGATACAAAGGCGGCGTGGTTGACGACATACTGATGCGCGTGACGGACATCTTTTTCTCCATACCATTCATAGTGCTGGCAATTGCGATGATCGTCGTGTTCCGCGAAGACTTTGCGCATGTGGCAGGCGGCGTCATGACACTGCTGGTATTGTCACTCATCATCATCTGGTGGCCCACATACGCAAGACTCGTCAGGGGGCAGGTGCTTTCTGTCAGAGAGCTGAAATATATAGAGGCTGCAAAAGCCTCCGGTGCAGGCACTCTCAGGGTGGTCTTCCGGCACATAATTCCCAATTCCGTATACCCGGTTTTCGTCCAGATGTCTCTCGATGTAGGATCCGTGGTTTTGCTGCTCGCTGCGCTCGATTACATCAATATCGGCATAAACTTCATTTATCTTCCAGAATGGGGTAATCTGGCAACCTATTTTCAATACAAGAGTGTGGGCATTACGCAGGCGCTTCAGTATCCGTGGACATTCATTGTCCCCGGCCTCGCGATACTCATGTACTCACTGGGTCTGAATCTGCTTGGAGATGGTCTCAGGGATATACTCGATCCGCGCATGAGAAGATGATGCACGGTTGACGATTCGCCCCTGAAAACCCTCTTTTCTCACAAACATTCATATATTGATTGATGTAACATGGCATTGAAAATAACGTTACGGTGCAATTGAAGACCATATTGGTATTGCAATTACAGGTTTCGTGCTTGCGGGTGAAAGTTCTTTGAAATTCAGATTTTTTGGAGGTGCCGATGAAGTCGGCGGCCTTGCAGTAATGCTGGAAGACGGTTTTGGAAAGGTAATGTTCGACTACGGTTTAATCCCGAGGGATCCGCCTGTATATCCCCTTCAGGCTCCTCCGGTGGATGAGATAGTGCTCACACATGCCCATGTTGATCACTCGGGTATGATTCCATGGCTCACATCGCGCTATCCGGTTCCCGTCCATGGTACGATGCCGACTAAGGATGTCGGCAGGCTGCTTATGCTGGACAGTATAAAAGTCGCTAAGATGGAAGGCTTTCCTGAGCCGTATGACCCGGGAGACGTCGACGACGCAATGAAGCTTTTTCAGGTCGAACGGTTCGGACATGCCTTTGAGATTGGAGGAACAGAATTCATTCCGCGCATGGCAGGACATATACCGGGGGCTGCAATGCACGAGATAAGGGCAGACAGAAATGTGCTTTTCACAGGCGATATACATACGGCCGAAACGAGACTGGTGCAGGGTGCCGAGGAAGTCAAGACGGACATCATGGTCGTAGAGTCGACATATGCGGGAAGGGAACATCCTGACCGAAAGAAAACCGAGGCTGAGCTCATCGACAAGGTCAACGATATTGTTGGCAGAGGAGGACAGGCCATACTGCCTGCCTTTGCCGTGGGAAGAACGCAGGAACTGCTCATGATACTCGGAAAAACCGGGTTGAACATCTGGGTCGATGGAATGGGCAGGAAAGTCAATTCAATCTACAACCGTTCGAAGGATTACGTCTCTTCTGCAACAGAACTCAGAAAGGCATGCGTCAGCGCGTTCGAAGTCCAGACAAACGAGGACAGATATCACAGCGACAGGGCCGACGTGATTGTCACAACGAGCGGGATGCTGGACGGCGGGCCGGCGCTAAGTTACATCGAAAGGATAAAAAACGATCCGAAGAGCGGTATACTCATAAGCGGCTTCCAGGTCGAGGAGTCCAATGGTTACAGGCTCCTCAGCACAGGGCAGCTGGAGATCAACGGCGTTCTGGAGAAGATAAACTGCGAAGTGTCAAGATTCGACCTTTCGGCACATGCAGGCCACAGTGAGATCGTCTCGTTTGTGAACAGATGCGATCCCGAAACGGTGATACTCGTGCACGGAGACGGGGACAAGAGGAAGATGCTGGCCGACGAGTTCGATGGAAGAAAAGTGTTTATGCCCAAGAAGGGAGAGAGTCTGGAACTGTGATCAGGCAGACTCCCTGACCTTTCT
Source organism: Candidatus Sysuiplasma acidicola (assembly GCA_019721035.1). Classification (NCBI taxonomy): domain Archaea; kingdom Methanobacteriati; phylum Thermoplasmatota; class Thermoplasmata; order Candidatus Sysuiplasmatales; family Candidatus Sysuiplasmataceae; genus Candidatus Sysuiplasma; species Candidatus Sysuiplasma acidicola. The sequence goes on along the minus strand of JAHEAA010000014.1, from coordinate 35,804 downwards.
CGCTATTTCATCTGCCATCTGCGAACACCTGGATGGACTCGGGGCATTATTCGCATATCCGCCATCTATGAGATCGTATGTTATGACTTTCCTCTCCTTTATAGTGTCGAAGACCGCGTTCCATACATTCTCCGCGGCCTCCCTTTCGCCTAGATGCTTCAGCATCATTTCGCCTGACAGTATCGTCGCAACAGGGTTGACTTTGTCCTGCCCTGCATATTTCGGTGCAGAACCGTGGACCGGCTCGAACAGCGCTATCTCGTCACCGATGATTGCACCCGGCGTTATGCCAAGACCGCCGGCGAGTCCTGCGCACAGATCCGAGAGTATGTCGCCGAATAGATTCGTGGTAACTATTACGTCGTATGCCTGCGGTTTCTTCACCAGTTGCATTGCCATGTTGTCTATGAGTCTCTCTTCAAATTCAATCGTCGGGTAATTCTTGGCGACTTGCTGCGAAACTTCCTGGAACAGCGCGCCAGTGGTCTTCATTATGTTGGCCTTGTGAACAGCAGTAACTTTCTTCCTTTTCTCCCTCACTGCGTAGTCGAAGGCGTAATTTACAATCCTTTCAGACGCCTTTCTGGTGACGACAGATATCGTCTCGGCTGCGGAATGATCCCTGTCGATCCAGTGCTCGATGCCTGAATAAAGCTCTTCAGTAGCCTCTCTTACGACAACGAGATCTATGTCGGAATATAGCGTTCCTACCCCTGCAATCGATCGTGACGGCCTCACGCTTGCATACAGGTTGAGCATCTGTCTCAGTGCCACGTTCACGCTTCTGTAGCCGCCGCCAATCGGCGTGGTCAGCGGGCCCTTGAGCGCGATCCTGTTCTTCTTCATGCTGTCAAGTACGGCCTGAGGAAGCGGTGTGCCCTCCTTCTTCAGCGCTCTCTCTCCTGCTTCCACTACATCCCAGTCGAAATTGACCCCGGTGGCCTCAAGAACCTTCACCGTTGCATCCGTAACTTCAGGCCCGATGCCGTCTCCGGGAATCAAAGTAACACGGTAGGAACTCATTATAACCACTTCTTAATGACAAGAGTAGCTACGTGGCTGTATTAATGATTAATCTATTTCGCGGTTAAGGCGCTATGTCTCTGCGGCATCCAGGCCGCTTCATCTATTTGCGTTCCCTCCGCCTGTCGAAAGCCTGAAATGAAATGTCTTGATGATGTTGTACAGCACTCCGGGCATCTGCTCGTAATTGCTTATCTCAAACATCTTTCCCTTGCCCTGCTGCGCCATCCCTGCGCATATGTCCTCTCTGGCATCCAGTCCGGTCGTCATCATTACATGCAGCTTGGGAAAGAGCGATGCTGACGTTCTCGGATCGTGTCCCATGGTATAGTTTCCATCCGTGATTATTATGCCTATTCTGTTTGGCGTCTTCGCCTTCTCAAGCTCCGTTATGCCTGCGTTCAGGCCAGACTCGATATTCGTGTACCCCATGGCATTCAGGTCAAGCAGGTCCCCTATGAGCTTTTCAAGGTCCACATCCCTGTCCATTTTCTTTATCACATTCGCCCTGTTCTCAAACAGGATCACTGCATATTCTATGCCTTTGAGCCTCTGAGCCAGGACCGCAATCGAGCTGGTTGCCATTGCAAGTTTTTCGCCAGTCATAGAAAGACTGGCATCTATGATGAGGACACAAGCGATGTGCTTAAGCTCTTTTCTCTCCATCACAATCTGGGTGGCATCATTTGAGGACGGAGAAGACATGTTGTCAAGTGTGCTGGATATGTCTATTTCACCTTCGATGCCGGGGGAGTAGTCTATCAGTCTCCTAACCATCGGCATTCTCGTCGGGCCAAGCTCCTCAAGTGTCCTGTCTATTATTGCCCTGATTGCAATTCTTCTGGCCGCCCTGACCAGCGACGGGTCCTTTGCCTTGAGCCTTATCTTCTGGTAGTTCTTGGCAATCGACCATACCACTTCGTCGCTTGTTCCGGACGGAATATCCACGATTCCCCGCAGCCTCTCCATTATCTCCAGGGCGCTTTCAGGTTCCTGATTCAGATCCCGATCGTTTTTTTTTCCCCGGCCTTCCCTTCCGTAGTGTCTTCAGGGTTACTGTTTTCCTCCTTCTCGCGTTCGGAAACAGGTGTCCTGCTGACAACCTTGTCTATGATCTCGTCGATTACCTCGTAGACATTCTTCTTAGAATCTTCGCGCAGCTCCATTCTTGTGGGAAGAGACAGATATGCAGCATTCCTGAAGTCCTCTATGTCCCTTTCTGTGAATGACATGATGGTTGCCATGCTGGTCGCAGCTCTGATTGATGCTCCCCGCCTTACAAACGGGTGCACCCTCGTTTCCCTGATTATTGCTGTTATAATGCGCGTCGCGTGTTCGTCGTGGAGACCTGTGCGCGTTTCCACAATGCTGCGCTCCTCTTCCTCGTCCTGATACGTCAGAGGGAGAAGTTCGAACCTGTCGGATAGCGCCTCCGACAGGGAGCTCGTGGCAATGAACTCCCTGGGATTCTGAGTTGCAATTATGAGAAAACCTTCCTTCGCATAGACTGTGCCGATTCTCGGTATCTCAATCTTCCCTTCGTCCATCGCCGGCAGGAGAACATTCTGCACTCCTTCATTCAGCCTGTTGAGTTCGTTGATGAAAAGTATCCCCCCGGCGTTCATGGATTGCGTCAGGGGACCGCTGATGAATGACTCCTCGCTGTACCCCTTCTGCATGACAATCGGCGGATCGAACCATCCAGTCAGTTTCTGCTCTGTGTACCGCTCATCCCCATCTACGCGCAAAATCGGTCTCTGCAGATAGTCTGCTATTGCTGTCGCAAGGACGGTCTTTCCCACTCCCACGGGTCCCTCAATAAGTATGTGCCTTTGCGCATTTGCGCATATCAGGGCCTTCCTCAGTTCCACTTCCCTTCCGATTATGGAGTGCTTTGTCTTTATGCCTCCAACGGCTCTGTCAAGTGATTCCCGGTCTAGGGTAAGTTCTCGCAATTCAGTCACACCTGATTATTCTGCCTGTCTTCTTGCAGGTATTTTCAATTCAGTCTATGCCTTTGCATTAATTAAATTGTCGCACGATCATGCTATGCCTGATAGTTCAGACACAGAGCGGCCCTCTCACGTTTAGCGCCTGGCTATCCGGCCCGTATTGCCAAGCGGCCCGCCATTACTATGATCAGGAAGCCGAAACCCAGCATAGGGAGCAGAATGAGAATATTTGTCACCCTTATTCCCAGCAGCCAGGAAAGTAGATTTGCGAGCATAACTGCGGTCAGCATTATAATGAAGAGCAGTGCAAGTCTGAGCACACCGCTCAGAGCTACATTCTTTTCCGAAGACACCGCAACAGTCATGTGTTTATGCTCCGCGGTGGACGGGCGCAGAAAACTGTATGATGTGAGCGCAATTATTATGAGCAAAACGTCGAACGCTTCCGAAATCAGCGTGCCCCGCGCAAACGAGATGAACACCACTACAGTAGCCGCATACGCTATGCAAACACCCTGCATGGCGCCTGCTACAGCAAGTAATATGATGATCAGCAATGCCACAGTAAAAAGCATGTAAGCGTGACTGTCCACCAACATCATTGCCAATATCGATACTGTTAGCAAGGCTGTCATTTCGTATTTGGAAACTGCAGGCTGCCAGACCATCATCTGGGCCCCCTTGTCATCGCCTTTCCTGCAATTTCTATCACGCTCTGCAACGCTTCACTCCTGTCCCAAGTGATTGTTCTGCACACCTTCGACAGCCGTATTGCATTGTTCTGCTGCGAGAGCCTGAGAAGCTCACGCGCCACATCCTCTCCGGTGCGCGTAGACGTTCTTTCGAATATGATGGGTACAATCGTCCACACATCTCTGAAATTCATGGCCAACGTGGCTACCGAGTCAAGCGTCTCGTCATCGGCGAGCGGTGAAATAACAACATGCTGTGCAAAAGCCTTGCCGTACACTTCAGCTGCCTTGTCGATTTGAGCCGGAGACGGATGTCTGGAGACGCCGATCGATGCCAGGAGGTGGGAAATCCTCTGGAACTGCCTTATGCCGTAGTCCGGCTTAACCCTGAACGGTCTTTCGCCCAGAACAATCATTCCAACCGAATTTCTTTCCATTATTGCTGAATACGCCATAGAAGATGCAGCGAATGCCGCACGTCCTGCATAGCGCTTCGTCAAATCCTCGTCCGAATCTATCATTTTTACGTCAAGTATGATCAGCATCGTGCCGCTGCGTTCGCTGACAAAATCATTCACCCATAATTCATCGAGGCGAGCGGATGTCTTCCAGTTGACATGATGCAGCGGCTGTCCTTCGTCATATTGGCGTATTGAGTGAAACTCGTAGCCGCTTCCGGCATATCTCGAAGCAATGTTTCCCGGAAGCATTCTGTAGTTCTTTGGTCTGAACAGTTCAGTTCTCATCCTGGCAACACCGCTCAGGACAGTAATTTCTCTGACTTCACCGAAGTCAATACTCCTGGCGCTTATTCTGAACAGGTCTGATATGAAGACGCGGGGCCGCGGGATCGAAAACATTCCTCCTTCGTCCATCGTAATGGAAATGCTGACGCTTCTCGTTCTATGCAAAAGAAACGTGCGGCGAGCCGCTGGATTGTGGAAACCTTCAGGAAAATCCTGCACCAGCGAAACGAGCAGAAGTCTTCCGGCGTTTTCAAATGTGTAGCTGAGGTGAAGCTTCTCACCGACAATGGTCGTGCCTGTATCGCATTCCTGTATGCTGCTGAAATCTCCGCCGGCATCTCTTAGGTCGCTCTCCATGACAATCAGGATAATGACAGACAGGAACATTGCAGCCGGAACAGGATTTCGTGTGATCACCGACAGGATGAGTAAAAACGAGGAGAGCAGTACTGCAGGCGCAAATCCCGGACCGGTCAGTCAATCCACCTTCGGTACGTTCACCTGTTCCAGTAGCTCTGAAACGATTTGTTCCGACTTCACACCTCTGAGCCAAGGATCTGGTTTGAGTATAAGCCTGTGTGCCAGAGCGTTCACCGCATATTCTTTAACGTCGTCGGGCGTCACGAAATCTCTCCCCCTGACACACGCGCCGGCCATGCTAAGTCTCATGAGTGAAAGCGATCCTCTAGGCGACGCACCAATCTCGACCGAACGGTGCATCCTTGTCGCTCTGACGACATCCACGATGTACTGTTCAATCTCCCGCGATACGTGCACTTCCTCTGTCTCTCTCTGTATCGACAGCAGTGTTTCCCGATCTATTGCGGGGGAGATTTCGAAACCTTCAATTTTCCGCTCTCTCCTTCTGCTCAATACCGAAGCTTCCTCATCCTTCGTAGGGTATCCGACGGATATCTTCATCATGAACCTGTCAAGCTGTGCTTCAGGCAACGGATACGTGCCTTCATATTCAATGGGATTCTGAGTTGCCATTACGATGAAGGGCTTCTCAATGCCGTACGTCTTGCCCTCTATTGTCGCCTGTCTTTCCTGCATCGCCTCGAGCAGGGCGGATTGCGTTTTCGGCGGCGCCCTGTTTATTTCGTCGGCGAGGAGAATGTTTGTGAATACGGGTCCCTTTCTTAATTCGAACTCGTTGCTCTTCCTGTTCAGTATGCTTGAGCCGGTGACATCGGAAGGAAGGAGGTCCGGTGTGAATTGGATTCTGCGGAAGTCGCAGCCTATAACTGCTGCGAAACTTCTCGCAATCAGTGTCTTGGCCAGTCCGGGAAAATCCTCAATGAGTATGTGGCCGTTTGCAAAAATGGCCGCCAGCATCTTCATGACGACATCATTCTTGCCTACGACCACCTTGTTCATCTCAGACAAGATAAGCTTTGCTTTTCCGTTAACTTCCTGGGCATTCAGCTTGATCACCTTCAAAAATCTTCGAGGCATTCAATCGCGTTTTCAATCTTTTCGGCGAATTCCTTTTTCGAAGCAGGCATCTTGGCGTTCTCGACCTTCCCGGAAAAGGAGCTCTTATACAATTCAGCAAGCGGCTTGTTTCCGAAGAATCCAAATGCTCCTTTCTCGTCAATAATTGCTGTCAGTTGCCTGTAACCAACCTGGTTTCTGGCCGCAGCCCTCTCAACTAGCAGGGCCCTCAGCTCTGCAAGGATGATCTGCTGACTGTAGACCCTGCCGTCAAGCGCCATGCCGGCAATTCTCGACTTTCTCGCGAATCCGCTTTCTCTTTCTGTGGATGCAGGCATTTTCGACGTAACTGGTGTAGCTTCAAGGAGTCCCAATGCCCACGTGATAAGCATGTATTCCATTCCACCAGCGGCAACAATGGCGACTGGCAACAGGTAAAGTGGCGGAACACCGGTTAATCTCACAACAGCGTACGCGGCAATAGTTGCAAGCGATATTAGTGCAATGTGACGGGCCGTCGTTCTGCCCGTTCCTGCTTCCGGCAAGGTCATGCTGTTCATTGTACTGTCAAGCTCCCGGGCGCTGCCTCCTTTATCTCTTTTCTGATTTCCTCGAGCAGACTTACGGCTCTGTCTCTCTCTAGTCCGCCAAGCGGATGCATGCTGTATTTGGCTTCCTCGAAAAGAGATGTGATTTCTGCTACAGTTTTCCCTTGCAACCCGAACCGTTCCGTTATTCTTTTCTCAAATTCCCTTGCCGTCCACCATCCTTTGTCCTCGGCACCCCTGCTGGAGAGGAAAGAGCACATCTTTCTGTACGAATCGAGTATTGCGGCGCGCGGATCCGCGCTGTCTCTTATCTTTTCTATCTCCTGTCCTATGCTCTGTGAGATCATTTCGTGCGCTTCATCTTCGTTCTCATGCATCCCGGTTGGCCTGATAGCAACGATGACGTAGATTGCAGCCAGAGCCAGTATCAATGCAATGGTTACTGAAAGCACAAGTCCTATTGCTGAAGAAAACTGCGAGCCGCCGTCGAAGCCTATTACGGGCGCCGTCGAATTGCCTGTCACAGGGCGCGCTGACCTGTTGAGAATACTCGAAGAGAGATGTGCTGAGTTAAGCAGAAAATAGAGTCCCACAAGTGAAAAAATGAAAGCGAGAGCGATTATGCTGTTGGTCACAAAGGAACTTCTGCTGCCGCCTCCGACCAGGATGCCCTTCTTCGAAGTCCTCACGTGTATGAAGAAGAGGATCACTTCCATGATGAGGACGGCTATGAAAAAGACAATGATCAGGAATAAGAGCGTATACCCTACGGCAGGTCCCAGTTGCACCGGCCGGCCGAGATTCGACAGGAAGCCGGCATTACCGGATACGGATGCAATCATTACTGATGAAAGCACCAGTGCCGCAAATACAAGCAACAGCCTGAATGTGCCTGCAGTCAAGACACTGCTTCCTTTTCTCATCGATCCCCCGGTTCTCACTGTTGAGGCTCGTTATCGTCAGGAAGCTAAACAGCGCAACGATATATAGACATTCAGCAGGTAAAGGTGCCGTGGACATCATAGTCATTGGCGGAGGATGTTATGGAACGTTTCAGACGAGACGTTTGCTGAAGGCAATCGGGGCCGGCAGGATCGGCGGCAACGCAAGGATCGTCATCGTCGACAGGAATGAATCGCCGCCGGCCAGAACAGAATTCGGAGATAACGGTCGGGTTGTGTTCGCAAAATCTGACTGGTCCTCTTTCCTGTCTGATTACGTTCTCAGCTATTCTGCCGGCAGAGGCGATCAGCTCATACCTGCTCATATTGCACCACATCTGTTGTTTGACGTGTGTTCAAACTACCTTCGCGTTCGTGGAGGTCATGCCGTTGAATTTATACCCGTCGTAACAACATTCGATTTACCTTTTGAAAAGAGCAATGGCACAACGAAGTACATCAGTGCTGCAGCCTGGCTCTGCCCCTTTTCATGCATCGAGCCATCCGTCTGTCCCGCAATAAAGGGGGAGAGAACGTGGGATCTCAGCACGCTGGTGCCTGCCAGGGTCGGAAGGTCTGCGGACATGACAATCGTTTTTAAAACCACCCATTATGCATGGGGTGTGAGCAGCATTTCATCGGACAGTGTATTCGAGTCCTGCGAATCACTGCTGAAACGCGCTCTGGCTTCAGGAGACGGAGGGCTAACTGCTGTTGTCGCGACGACCAGCAATTGCCATGGAGCTGTTGGACTGATGAAGATAACGCCCTGCCCGGATGCAGCAGGGCATGCAGTTAGGCCGCAGGACAGGAAATCAGTCATCGCAGATGTGGCATGAGTCCACGTCAAGACCCTGATCCAGCGCCCCGTGAATGTTACACATGAGCCTGTTCTTGCGTATAAATTCCGTAAGATCGAATAGACCCCTGACCACTAACATCCTGTCTCGCTTCTCGTCAATGTTCAACGCGAGTTCCGAAATCGCTCTCCTTATTGCCGGGTCCTCCAGATATCTTGCTTCCTTTCCCCTGCTTCCAGTGATATAATTGCTCACCGCGGCCTGTGTAACGCCCAGAAGAGATGCAACCTGCGTCTGGCTCATGCGGCCGTTGTTCACGAGTTCCCGCGCCAGCATTGAGCGCAGCGCTGGAATAACCGCAATCGCCTCAAGCTCTGAAGGTAGATGCATCAGCACAGTTACCTTTGAAAAGCTCTATTAACCTTTCTAGGGTACAGTCGGCACTGCCGTTCTGTCGTGTCACTTTCCCCAGAAAGGATCTGTTTTCCTCTTAATCTTCAGGAATTCGTCCAGAACCTGGCTTTCATCGAAGTTTATGTCCTCAGGCAACAGTTTCGTAACATCAGACTCAGGTATGTCCGAGTAGAGCACATCTCCCTCGGAAATCTGCCTTCCAACTGTTGGTCCCTCTATTGCCATAGCGACCTCGTCCCCGGCGATTGCCACGGTTTTCGCCTGTTCACCGGCACGAATGCTCTTGAGTCTTCCGGCTTCCCTCCCGTCGCTCCTGATCAGTTTTGTACCCTGCATGACCTTGCCGGCCAGAACCCTCACACCTACTATGGCAGGTTTGCTTAGTCTGAAAACGTGATTGGGCATGAGAAGCATCTTTCCGGGGAAAACCACATCTTTTCTCTTTTTCTCAAGGTCTTCTTCGCTCTTCTGCTCCTTCCACTTCGCAAAATTGTCCAGCAGGGTGTAAATCACGTCGCCGCTTATGACCTTGACATCCGTCTTTACCAGCGCCTCGGAGGCTTCCGGCAGTAGCGGTACATTGAACGCAAGTATCGCCTTTTCCAGTACATTCTGTTTTGATTCACGATCAATTATGTCGCGCCTCGTGACCGGGCCAACATATCCGTTTTCAATCTCAATTCCCCTGTCTTTAGCCTCAAGCAGGAGTGCTTCAAGCGAACCTATGGCATCTGTCTTCACAAGGATGCCACTCTCGTCAAAACTGACGCTTACTTCGCTCTCCTTTGATATCCTGTCCTCCACCTCTGAAGGATCCTTACGGTAGGCATAAATTGGAGAGCCTGCAGCAACGCCGTCGGTGCTGTGCAGAAGCAGCTTTACACCTGCTGCAGCCGAGACACTGTCGAACGGCTTGAATCGTTCTTTTGGATCCTTGGTCTCACGCAGCGGTCTTGCCTTGAATATGCCTCTTACTCTGGTTGCAAGTATACCGTCCCTGGTGCCCACTGCGACAGTGTCGCCGACGCTCAGCGTGCCGGCATAAATTATCGTGTCGGCTGTTACGCCGAATCCTTTTTCCTCCTTTACTTCGATTATTGTTCCCTCGGCAGGGCCGTCCTCGGTATCGAGTCTCTGTTCCAGGTATCGCTGTGCGAGTCCTGTGAGCACGAGCAAAAGGTCAGGAATACCGTCTTTCGTTTTGGCGCTCAGAGGCACGATCGCGACATTCTTTGTAAAATCCTTTATCCTGTCATATCTGTCTGCAGAAAAACCCAGTCCGGTCAGATCCCCTATAATCTTGTATAGTGCCTCATCGAGTTTCTGAAGGACATCCTCACGCTGCTCGTTCATGAGCAGTACGAACGGTTCAAAGCTCCTGCTTCTCCATCCGTCTATCAGATCAACCTTGTTTGCCGCAATGACAAAAGGTGTCCTGTACCTGCGCAGCAGCCGCAGAGATTCTACTGTCTGAGGCATTATGCCTTCCCTGATGTCGATAACAACAACTGCAAGGTCAGACAGGGCGCTTCCTCTCGCCCTCATCGACACAAATGCATGATGTCCCGGTGTATCTATGAAGAGCAGACCAGGAATGGTGAACGTGCTGTCCTTCAGTATCTTTTCGCAGAGCTTCATTACCCTGTCCATCGGCACCTCAGTGGCGCCGATGCCCTGAGTTATGCCCCCGGACTCCCCCGCCGCGACGTAGCTTCCTCTGATGCTGTCAAGTATGGTTGTTTTTCCGTGATCCACGTGACCCATTACAGTCACGATAGGCTGTCTGACAGGCATTGTAAACCCTCATTCTATTAACCACTCGGCATCTATTCTCCTGTAATCTATGAGCTCATAATCATTGAACAATAGGTTTATTTCTCTTTTGGCTGACGCCTGGGAATCTGAACCATGTATGACATTCCTGCCCGGGTGAAGTGCAAAGTCACCCCTGATCGTTCCAGCCTGCGCCTCTGCAGGATTTGTCTTTCCCATCATTGCTCTGACAACCGACACTGCCTCGTGACCCTCCCATACCATGCATACTGCCGGGCCCGAGGTGATGTAGTTAATCAGTCCTTCGTAAAACTGCTTTCCCTTGTGCTCTGCATAAAACCGTTCCGCAATATCTCTCGGGATCCTGTAAATCTTCAGGGCAACCACTCTGAGCCCTTTCCGCTCCAGTCTGGACACTATTTCACCGATAAGTGCTCTCTGGACTCCGTCAGGTTTTACCATGACAAAGGTCTTTTCCATCGAACATCACTGTTCCTTTTTCTCTTCCGAATCCGCAGCAGCAGATGCCGTCTGTTCTGCTGGAGCCTCGGGTGTTTCCGGCGCTTGCTCCGTATGTTTCTCCCCGGCTTCTTCAGCGTGACGTCTCTGTTCTTCTCTCTTAAGTCTGGACGCAAGATCCTTCGGCACATATTTTTTCGCGACTGCGGGCCTGCTCTTCTTTTCCCTGTCTTTCCACTTTGAGGCGCTCGAGCTCAGCGAAGACCACCGCGTTTCTCTTGGCACGCGTTTCAATTCCACAAAATTGACAAAACACTTGTGCCTGTCGAAATAAAAGACCGAACCGTCTATTCTGATGTACATCTTTCCAGTCCCGGGCTCTATGCCGTTACCGCAAAAAGTGCAATTTCTTCTGTCAACCATCTGGAAACACCTCTCACCTGATGGACAGCTTTCTTGCTTCCCTTGCTGTTTCACGCAGCATAAGAATATCGCCGACCCGAAGCGGACCCATAACGTTTCTCGTTATAATCCGGCCCTTGTCTTTACCGTCCAGCACCCGGACCTTGACCTGCGTCGCTTCGCCGGTCATTCCCGTACGCCCTATGATCTCAACAACTTCTGCTGGAATACTGTCGTCTGGCAATTGCTACCACCTACTTCTTCAGCTTCCGCAATTCTTCCAGGACAGAGTCCATCATCTGTTTTGCCTTTCCGGCATCAACAATGGCAACGGAGGCAGTCGGCTTGTCGAGTCCGGCAGCAGTTCCAAGTTCAGTTTTCTTGGGAACATATGCATAAGGAATGTTCTTCTCCTCACACAGAAGGGGTAGGTGGGCAAGTATCTCAGGCGGGTCAACATCTTCGGCCATAACGATAAGACCCGTTTCGCCGCGCTCGATGACCTTAGTCACTTCGTTCGTGCCTTTCCTGAGCTTCCCGCCTTCGCGTGAAAGCTCGACAATCTGGTAAACTTTCTCCGAAAGTTCGGACGGAACCTCGAATCTTACATATATCGGTTTTGTCATTTTAATACCTCATTCGGATGCCATGCATCTTCATCATTCACGGGCACCTGTATTTATTTCACAGAACCCTTCCTCGATATAAAGCTTCTTGAGTATGATGCTGTCTTTGGCAACTGTCCTGTCCGGTGATTTCGTGCCGGTGATTTTCGGTTTCAATCGGGCCTGCCATTCCTTCTGCCTTTATTTCACGGCGCTCAAGGACCCGTATGGCCATGGCAATATTTCGCTCCCATTCACATTGCATCGCCCACTGAACAGGGCGGTTTTTCTAACGACCCCCTGAAAAATTGCCATGACGACACAATCTGTCATTTTGGCGCGCATCTCACATGCATTGTCTTCCGGCCGCACGTTGAGCTATGCCTGACTAAGCGATATTGCCTGTCAAATATTGACAGGTTGACATATTATTTATGATTACGAATTTAGATAGTAAAGTGATGCTATCGTAATATTTAAATAAGGTACCGGTTTACGCGCCAGCCATGACCAAAATCCGAGGCGCATTCACGGCCGTCGTGAGTCCATTTTGCCGGGACGGCTCACTGGACAGAGACGGCCTCTCTGACATGCTCTCCTTCCAGTTGGAGAGCGGCGTTGACGGCATCGTGGCTGCCGGCACAACGGGCGAGGCGTCCACGCTGTCTTCGATAGAATATCATGAAGTGCTTGAGCAGTGTCTCGCGGCCTGCTCGGCAGGCAAAGCGGTTCCTGTGGCAAGCACCGGCAAGAACAGCACACGGGAAGCAATGGAGATGTCTGCGGTGGCGGCGAAGATGGGTTTCGAGTCACTACTGCTTGTCGACCCTTACTACAACGCGCCGAGTTCGCTCGAAATACGGAGAGAATATGTTGAACCAATATGCAGATCCCTCCCCGACGTATCGATCATTCCCTATATCATACCGGGAAGAACAGGGACGCAGCTGCTGCCTCAGGATGTTGCGATTCTTCACAGTAACTTTCCCAACATCAGTTCCGTGAAGGAAGCCACAGGCAGCCTGGATAATATGAAGGAGGTCAGGAAATACTGCGGCAGTTCCCTTTCGATAATGTCGGGTGACGACGCGCTGACCTATGGCGCTATGACTGATGACCATATTGCTGCGAACGGTGTGATTTCTGTCATTTCAAACATATTTCCCCAAGCGGTCACCGGGATGGTGAAATCACTGCTTGACGGCGACGCCGCTGAGGCATCAAGACTCAGAGATATGCTGTCACCGTGGTTTGAAGCAGTAACAGTCAGATCGACGGAAAGTGCGCCACAAGGAAATGTGTCGCTGAAGTATCGAAATCCGGTACCCGTCAAGAGCCTCATGCATCTGTTTGGAATGCCGTCAGGTTTTTGCAGACAACCCCTTGGAAGACTTGGTCCAAACGCCGCATTATCGCTGCTGGAACTCGCACGTGAGCAGTATGCGAAGCATCCGGAGCTCTTTGACAGTATAGAAGACTTTTTTGACATTGACATAGGAGAAAGAATTCTTAACCCTGACCTAATCAAGGAGATATCGTATGAAGCATACTGAAGTCATAATCTTCGGGATCAACGGCAGGCTTGGCAGTGCCATTGCACGGCACAGCGGTGGCGAATTTACAGTTGCGGCCGGCATATCTGATTCTGTTACCGCCGGGTTTGAAATAGTGACAGGAGGGGAACCTGTTTCGGTTTATCAGGTTCATGCCTTCCCGACCGAGCTCGCAAGGGGCAGGACCGTCATTGACGCTTCATCCCCGTCTGGAACAGAAGCTGCAACGGCTCTATCTGTTGAGACCCAGTCTCCTCTGGTTGTTGCCACAACAGGGCACGACGCACGTCAGCAGAACGCAATCGCCTCGGCGGCTGAAAACGTTCCAATCGTGATGGACAGTAATTTTTCCCGCGGAATCGCGATGCTGAGGAGCATCCTCCCAGTGCTGTTTCCTGCCCCGGAAGGATTTGACGTAACCATCCTGGAAAGACACAGGGCAGAAAAGAAGGACTTTCCAAGCGGGACAGCAAAACAGCTTGCGAGCGAAATTTCTGCCCTCTACGGGGACATGCGCATCAAAACGGAAGCAGGGCCAAGAAAGCAGCGTGATATTGAGGTAGTTTCAATCCGCGCAGGATCCGCACCTGGATCGGAACACAGAATTTTCCTTCACGACACCTTTGAAGAACTGGAGTTCAGGCATACGGTTACTGACGGCCGCGCATATGCCGCCGGCATAGCCCATGCGGTGAAGTGGCTGAACGAAGAGGAAAGACAGCCCGGTTTATATTCAATGCATGACATACTCGCCCAAAGCAAAGCGTAGTGCAGGTGAATTTATTGCGGGAATCACATCCTATTGTGGCTGGCTGCGACCATCTTACCGACCGTGACGGTGTTCTGCACATAGACGGGATCAGCTCCTCCGAGATTGCTGAGAAGTTCGGAACCCCGGTCTTTGTCACTTCGGAACGCCGCATAAGGGAGAATTACAGAAGAATTCACAGTGCGTTCGCTTCGAACCGGAAGAAATTCCGTCTGCATTATGCGCTCAAGGCCAACAACAATCTATCAATAATACGCATACTCAGGAGCGAGGGAGCAGGCGCGGACTGCTCCAGCCCTGCGGAAATATTCCTCGCGAGGCTTTCCGGCTTCAGCCCGGAAGAGATTCTTTATAGTGGAAATTTCAACTCCGACAGCGAACTGGAATATGCATTCAGCTCAGGCTGTGTCATAAATCTCGACGACGCGCCGCTTCTCGGCAGACTCCTTGCGTACGGCGATCCTTCGATCATTTCATTCAGAATAAACCCGGGCGTGGGAAAGGGAAAATACGAAGGCATAGTCACTGCAGGCCCCGATGCCAAGTTCGGCATGAGGGAACAGGAGGCTGTATCGGCCTACAGGCATGCCATAAAGTCCGGCATCAGACGTTTCGGCATGCACATGATGACCGGCTCGAATGTGCTGGATGCGGAATACTTTCCTGTTGTTTCTGAGAAACTGATGGGAATTGCTTCGCGCATTTCAAAAGAGCTGGGCATATCCTTCGAGTTCATCGATATCGGCGGCGGTTTCGGTGTTCCCTATCAGCCGGACGAGGTGGCCCTGCCGATAGAAGAGATAGCGGCATCTGTCGTCAGCGTTTTCGAGGAAGCCCTGAACAGCAACAGGAAAATTGGAGACCCCACACTGGTCGTTGAGCCAGGGAGATATCTTGTCTGTGATTCTACAGTTCTTCTGGCGACGGTGACACATGTTAAGAGATCGTATAAGACTTTCATCGGCTGCGACGCTGGTATGAATACGCTTCTTCGCCCGGCACTGTATGGTGCATACCATGAAGTGCTGCTGGCCAACAGGCTCGGCACCGAAAAGAACATAGTTGCCAACGTCACCGGGCAGATATGCGAGAACAGCGACATGATGGCAAAAGACCGCAGCATGCCAGAAGCGTCTGCAGGAGACCTGCTCGCTTTCCTCGACGCGGGTGCATACGGCTTTTCGATGTCCAGTAGGTACAACACACGTCCAATGGCCGCCGAAGCGCTAGTCAGCGGCGGGAAAGTCGAGGCAATCAGGGAAAGGGAAGACTTTACAGATCTTGTGCAGAGACAGAAGATACCGCCGCATCTTCTTTGAGGTGGTACGATGAAGAAATCAAGGAGATTGCTGTCCATACCCCCCTATATCTTCTCAGATCTGGAGAGGATAGAGTCAGAGAGGAAACGAAGGGGCGATGAGGTCATTTCTCTCGGCATAGGCGATCCAGACTTGCCTCCGCCGGAGATAGTCACGGAGACGATCATTTCTTCGCTGAATGAGGAAGACGCGCACAGATATTCTTCTAGTGCCGGCGAGTCATATTTCAGGGAGGCTATATCAGACTGGTACAGGAACAGATTCGGTGTGTCTGTCGACCCGGAAACTGAAGTCTGCGTGCTAATCGGTTCAAAGGAGGGACTGGCAAATCTCGCCAGGGGTATCGTCGATCCCGGTGACCGCGTCCTGTGTCCGGATCCCGGATATCCGGTCTACTCGCAGGGGGGCGCTCTCCTTTCAGATGCATTGCCTGAGTTCTATCCCCTTGATGAGCACTTTCTACCGTCTCTCCCCTTCAGACACGGTTGTCCCCTCATTTATGTCAATCATCCGAACAATCCCACATCCTCATTCGCAACGCTCGCAGATTTGCGTAGAATCACAGAATCCGCCAGGATGTCGGAATCAGTTTTGTGTTACGACAATGCATATTCAGAGCATTATTTCGACGGAGATGCGCCGCCGTCGGTACTTCAGTCATCCCGCTCCATGGACGGCATAGTTGAAATGCACTCACTGAGCAAGACATTCAACATGACAGGCTTCAGGGCAGGCTTCGCGGTTGGAGACAGTTCGGTCATCTCTTCGCTGAAGAAGATAAAGTCCCAGACAGACTCCGGCGTTCCCAGATTCATACAGAGGGCAGGATCGGCGGCGCTGGCAATGTACTCCGGAGCAAACAGACCCGAAGAAGTTACCTCCTGCGTCAACACATTCAGGAGCAGAATGCATGCGCTTGTCGAGGGATTGAAATCTGTAGGATTCGATGCGGTAATGCCTAAAGGGACTTTCTATCTGTGGCTAAAAGTGAACGGTTCCGGGGCCGAATTCGTGAGGCATATGCTGAATGTCGGTGTTGTGGCAGTACCGGGAATAGCATTCGGTCGGGCAGGCGAACATTACGTGCGTTTTTCGGTGACGACGGGCATCGAGCGCATCCGGAGAGCTGCTGAACTCATCGGCAGTATGCCGGGTGTCGAAAGCTATCTGCCAGGATAATGGATTCAGGACACAGACGGCTACGACAAAAGATTTTTAATCAGAAGCGGAAGTCAACGCCGTGAAACGCGAAGTCGCGGCAGGCTCTTCAGTTGCAGTTCTTTCTGCCTTTGTCTGGTCCACGTATTACATATTCCTTCATATGCTCGGAACATTGTCATATTTTTCGGTTTTTCTATATCCGTCTCTCGTGGGCGGTATGCTTTTCCTGGTGTACGGTGCTGTCAAAGGGGGACATTTCTCCCTCCCATCCAGAAAACTGGATATTGTATTACCGGCGCTCGGGTATCTGTCATCTCAGTTTATGATAATATTTTCAACAGAGATCAACGGTGGCGTCATAACCGCGACTTTCGTTCTTATCGGCGATGCAATACTTTCTCCTGCAATAATCTACTCGATTGGAAGAAACAGATTCATTCCAAATTTTTCACTGTTCTTCCCCGGCATAGCCATTCTCGTTATCTCTTCCGCAACGCTATCGCTGTTCGGCGGCCAGTTTGGCGTGCACTCGTTATACGGCCTGCTGCTGGTATCAATAGTGCCAGTGCTCATTGCAGTTTTCTTTGTATATACAAATGAGAGGATAATGGTGGATGGTATGGCCAGGATACTTACGCCGACATTTTTCGCATCATCGGCTATTGTGATTCTCCCGGCCCTGCTCATTCAGGACCCTGTTGCATTGATTATCCCGAACTTCAGCGATATGCTCATACTCTTCGTGATAGGTGCCACGTCCATGTTCGCCGGCTACTTGCTATTCTTTGCCGCTTCCAAACTAACCGGCTTTACACTGACATCCATACTCATGTGTATGATTCCCGTGTTTACTCTGCTTCTGAGCGTCTCCCTGATTGGCTTCAGTCTTACACCTGTATCAGTGGCTCTGGTAATTGGAGCGGTGTCCGGTGCTAGCATGTGCACAATCGCGTTCGGCGAAGGGAAGAAGAAGGATCGGAGTTTGTCTTCGATGTAAATGTGCCTCATATGGACTGGCACCGGCACTTCGTCGCAACCTGCCTGAAATCGAACGGCAACATTGATGATGTGCATTCCAATTCACATCTGTGCGATATCGTTTCAGGATACCCGAACACGAAGTGCAGAAGACAATAGATTTTTTCGCCGGCATTGGTTTTTCCGTGTCCGGAAACAAGACAGTGATGAACCTTAAGAGAGGGAAGTCTGGCATTTCTGTTTACGCTACCGGAACGGTAATTTGCGAACTTTCCGGAGACGTATATTCAGACCTTGCCAGGGATTATTTTGTTTCCCTGCCCTTCAACTATGGAGAGTATGCGCGAAGTCAACTGGGCCTGTCGCTTCCCGACCGCTGGACCGGAAGCGATGAGGCAGGAAAGGGAGATTACTTTGGCCCGCTCGTCGTAGCGGCCGTTTGTGTTGACAACGATACCGCAAGGGAGCTTTTTATTTCTGGAATCACAGATTCAAAGCGCCTCTCAAGACTGGAACTCGACAGACTTAGCGAAAGAACGTTTGAGATTGTCGGAAAGAACTGCATTGACGTTATCTGCTTGTCCCCCGCAACGTTCAACAGTCTGTATGACAGGATGCAGAATATGAACGATATACTGGCATGGGCACATCAGAAGGCTATCTCCAATGTTTCCTCCAGAAATGCCTGTACGGCAGCGGTTGTCGATAAATTTTCGACTGACAGGGCTGTTGACAGAATGAAGAAGGCTTTGCCGGGAATGGAGCTCCACGCAATTACTGGCGGCGAAAGAGAAATCGCTGTCGCAGCCGCATCTGTTGTCGCATCTGCCAGATTTGTGAAAGAGATGGAGAGCATAGGCAGAGCAATCGGAGTCGAGATGCCTTTTGGTGCCAGCCAGGCTGCACGTGAACTTGCGCGGACTATAGTCAGCGAGAAAGGCCCGGATTTTTTCAGGACTGTCGGAAAGGCGAATTTCAGATTGTGAGCCACAGCTAGCTTTCTTGTTCTCGATCGCCGCTGCACAATACCATTCTGTGCCTGTCCAGCGCCATTGCAACACCTTTTTTCATTGCAGGACGGATGCCTGTCCCCGGACCATTCAGATTAATTAGACCGTCATGAATGCCTTGTGTCAATGCAGCCGGTAGCACAGGAATTCATGGCACTCATAATACTCATTTTCACTTACTCGCTCATCTCTGTTAACAGGAGCGGTAGAAATCGCATAGACCTCCCTGCCGCTGCGCTCGCCGGAGGTGCGTTGATGCTCCTCTCAGGAGTCGTGAGTCCGGAACGTGCTCTTGCATACATAAACTGGAACACAATTTTGCTGATACTTGGCATGATGCTTATTGCATCCTCAATGGAGGCGGTCGGCTTTTTCGTCTGGATTTCGACTAAAATAGTGAAGGTTTCAAATCCGGCGCATCTGCTTCTTCTCGTAAGCGCTATAACTGCGTTTCTTTCCGCGCTCATACTCAACGACGCCGTTGTGCTCATATTCACGCCGGTCATCATAATGACTGCAAGGAGGATAGGAGTCTCGGCCATTCCCTATCTCATCATGGAAGCCGTGAGTTCGAACATCGGTAGCGCTGCGACAGAAGTCGGCAATCCTCAGAACGCATACATAGCCAGCATATCCGGCGTGCCTTTTCACAGTTACACAGCTCTGGCTCTCATCCCTACCCTGCTCTCGCTGGCTGCAGCGATTCTGATTGCCTTCTTCGTAGGAAGGAGGCATTTCAGCAAGGCTTTCAACCCTGTTTCAGCCACTCCGTCACCCGACCGGCAGGTAAGGCGCGGACCGCTAATATTCATGGCCTTACTTGTGTCGGCCGTGTTTATAGGTTTTTACACATCCTACTTTACGCACTTCCCGATATCGGTCATTGCGCTTATCGGCGGTATTGCATCTCTAGTGGCCGTGCCTTTCGTTTCCGACAGTTCAAACCAGGATGTTCTGCAGAAGGTTGACTGGGGCATAATAATGTTTTTTGTCGGGCTGTTTGTACTCATAGCCGGCGTCGAGTCTTCCGGCCTGCTCAATACCCTGGTCGTCAACTTCCAGCGCCTTTCAGGAGGAGCCGTGGACACGGTTGGCGGAATATCGGTTCTATCGGCCGTTCTGTCAAACGTGACGAGTAACGTGCCTGCTGTTCTGCTGCTTGCTCCTGTCGTCCAGCATCTTCCTTCCACCAGACTCTGGGTCGCCCTCGCGCTGAGTTCGACATTTGCCGGAAATGCTACTATAATAGGCGCTGCTGCAAACGTGATAGTCATCAGAGCTGCGGCCAGACAGAACATCAGAATTACGCTTGCAGAATTTTCCAGATATGGTCTTCCCATAACGGCCGTTTCGCTGTTATTCGCCATACTGTTCCTGACCACGGTGTGAGGTGGCGCTGACGCCTACCGTCTTGCAACGATTGTAATTATGTCATTGTCTTCCATGACGTGGTCGACACCAACGGTCTGTCCCGGAAACCTCGAGCTTGGACCCCATATCAGCGCGTACCTGAATCTCTTCTTCAGGTCTCTGTGCAGCATATCGCATACGTCGCCTACGGTGCATCCGCCCTTCACCAGCAGCGGGACTTTCATGTCCGCTTCTTTGCCAGGCGGCTTCATATACACTCTTACGAACCTCAGTTTTTCGTAAATCTTGTCCTTGAGCTTGTCCAGTCCAATTCCTTTCTCGGCCGATATGGCTATCGGATCAAACTCCTTGAGTTTCTTCATCAGCCTCTCCACCGCCTCAGCTGACGCGAGATCCAGCTTGTTAATGCATGCGAAAGCCGGCAGGTAGACTCTGTTGTCGGTAATCGCATCTATGAGCCTGTCCTCATCTGCATTCTCCCTGATCACGACATCCGCGTTGTATATCTGAAACTCTGCGAGCATCGACTTTACGTCCCTCTCCGAAAGGTGCGGATTCGAGACAGTGAAGCTGACGCTGACGCCTCCTCTGCTCCTCTTGCTTATCGAGATGTTGGGTTTCGATGTATTGATCCTGATGCCGCTGCCGTGGAGTTCATTGAGCAGTATTGAAATGTTGTTTTCGAACACGTCGACCATGAGCAGGACAAGATCGGCAGTCCTCACCACAGAAATCACTTCCCTGCCTCGGCCCTTTCCTTTTGATGCGTCCTTGATGAGACCGGGAAGATCGAGGATCTGTATCTTGGCGCCCTTGAATTCCATCAGTCCGGGGATGACTGTGAGTGTTGTGAACGCGTATGCCGCCACCTCGCTCTCCGCATTCGTTATCCTGTTCAGTACTGTGGATTTGCCGACACTCGGAAAACCCACAAGCGCTACGGTCGCATTACCGCTTTTCCTGACGGCATAACCTTCGCTCACACCTCCGGCAGATTTTCTCTTCTCTGACTCCATCCTGAGTCTTGCGAGTTTTGCCTTGAGGAGACCTATGTGGTGTTGAGTCTTCTTGTTGTACGTGGTCTTCTTGATTTCCTCTTCAGTCTCCCTGATCTGCTCCTCTACGTTAGGCATCTTTTCAGCTGTCCGTGTATTCCATTACAGTGCGGGTGTAGATGTATCGAGTTCAAAATGATTAGTGTAGCTTTGCTCCAGAATTGTCTAAATCGCAGGAATCCTGGCTGGAAAGTGAGGCAGTATGCGCAATTCGGCCCTTTAAGTCAATGCGGCTCCATCAGCAAAGAGTTATATCGATAATGAATTTCAACCTTCAGGAAACATACAGATGCAGGATCAAAAGGAGCCTGGCGCAGGAGGGCTGGTCGTAGCGCTCAGGTCTTTATTCAGGGCACAGATAGGCAAAGTGAAGGGAAAACGAGAGGGTATAATCATAGCCTATGTGCTTGTGGGCATCCTTTCTGTTGTTCTGCTGTTTCTGCTGCCGGAGTCTATATTGACATATTTGATCATACCGGTAGCTGCATTCGCTCTTCCTTACTATATGGGAAACAAGAGGCTCAAGCACATAGTGATCGCAGGATTGCTTTTCCTTGTTGTCATCTCAGTGATATTTGACGCGAGTTTTTCTTCGGCGCTGTACAGCAACGCTTCAGTAACTCAGGCCAGTCCGGTGAACACACCCGGCTTTTATTTCAAGAGCGGGAATGTGAAACCTTCCATTGGCGGCGCAGCCACGCATTTTTCGTTTCGGACCGGTTTCTACCATCCGTCAAATGCAACCGGCACACCGCAGATTGTTGTTGTCCTTTTTTCAACGTCAACATCCACCATCCGATTGAACTCTTCAATGGTTCCTCTGACCAACATCAGTGCCGGCAGCGGTGAAACTCTCACCGAATATGGTTTGAATACTACACTGTCCCCTAATCAGGTATATATTTATCACTTCGGCGCGAACATTTCCGGGAGCTGGATCAGCACTTCCGCGTCTGTGGTATCCACTTCCTCTCAAACACAAACATTCATGGGACTCATGGCCTACAACATAGGTCTGAGTACACTTGTCATCTTCGTTTTCGTCGGTGCATTCTACTTCGGAGTTGTACTTGTATTCGTTCTGCTGCGGAAGAACAACGCGAGGCGTGATGCGATACTCGCAGGAAGGACCAGACCGCCGGGCCAGATTCCAAGGAAAGAAACAAAAACTCCGCCCACTGCGGGAAAAACAGTAAAAAAGGAAAAGTGGGAATGCAGTTCCTGCGGGGCTGAAGTCGACGCCAACTCAGAGAAGTGCAGCAGCTGTGGCGAAAAGTTCGACTGAATTGTATGCATTTGTGGTCCCCTCTCAGTGTGATATAAATACTGTGTGTTAATCTACTTCCAGACAGGATGCGGCCGGTTTGAATCGGCGCCGCATTTCGAACAGGTCGGATGGGATGGCAACAATAGCAGAGGAGATGGCCAGAAAGCAGAAGGAGATATCTGTCTCGGAGTTTTTTGAAAGAAACAGACAGATTCTCGGTTTCGATTCTACTGTGAAGGCACTGATTGTCGCAGTCAAGGAGGCAGTCGACAATTCCCTTGACGCTTGCGAAGAAGCTATGATTCTTCCAGAACTCGATGTCTCCATCTCCAAGATCAGCCAGAACGAGTACAGGGTTGTTGTGAGAGACAACGGTCCAGGTGTCGTGCGAACGCAGATACCAAACGTCTTCGGCAGGCTCCTTTACGGATCAAGATTCCATGCTATTAGACAATCGAGAGGTCAGCAGGGCATAGGCATATCTGCAGTAGTCATGTACTCCCAGATTACTACGGGACAGGCGACACACATATGGTCCAAGGTTGCAGAATCGGATGTCACAAACGACATTCTTCTTACGATTGACACAAAGAAGAACAAACCGGTCGTTCTCAAAGAGGACCACATCATGTGGGAAGAGGGCGGATCTCGCGTCGAGCACGGCACGAAACTTGAGTTCTCAATGGTTGGCAGATACGTCACGGGAAAACAGTCCGTTCTCGAATATCTGAAAAGCACAGCTGTAGTCAATCCACACGCAACCATCAGGTACACAGATCCCGATGGCAGGACTTTCGTTTTCGAAAGAGCCACACAGACGATGCCTCCAAAGGCGATTGAGATTAAACCACATCCGTATGGACTCGAGATAGGCACCTTGATCAACATGCTCTCTTACACGGAGCATAAAAAACTTTCAATATTCCTCAGGGACGGATTCTCCAGAATCAGCGACAGAGTGGCCAGGGAGATTTGCGAGCGCGCAATGATATCGCAGGACAAGAGGCCGCGCGACATAACGCTGGAACAGGCAAAGTCTCTGCTGAATGCGATTTCACAGACGAAAATAATGGCGCCGCAAACGGATTGTCTCAGTCCCATAGGTGAAACGCTCATAAAACGGGGCTTGAAAAATGTGCTAGGAAGCCTTCGTCCTGAGTTTTACGCCCAGCCCGTGACAAGACAGCCCGCAGTTTACGGCGGTAACCCCTTCCAGGTCGAAGTAGGAATAGTGTACGGAGGGGAATTGCAGCCGGATCAGCAGGTAACGATAATGCGTTATGCCAACAGGGTACCGTTACTCTATCAGCAGGGCGCATGCGCCATAACGCAGTCCATCGAGAGTGTCGACTGGCGCAGATACGGGCTGGAACAAAGAGGCGGTTCCGGCATACCGTTCGGGCCTGCAATAATACTCGTCCATGTCCTGTCGACTAAACTCCCCTTCACATCGGAATCCAAGGAAGCGATAGCGGCTATTCCCGAAATCATGCAGGAAATTGATCTTGCTCTGAAGATAAGTGCGAGGAATCTTAAGTCACATCTGAACAAGAAGGAGACAAGGAACAAAGCGGCTATAAAATTCGACATAGTAACCGAGATCGTGCCGAAGATTGCCGAAAAGACATCCGCTGTGCTTGAGCGACCCGTGCCGGATATATCGCGCACGATTACGAAAATAATGAATGTTGTTTACATCGAAGACGGCGTCGACTATGAGCCAAAGAAGAAGTCTGCTAAGGGATTTGTGAGGATCAGGAACTATACTTCCAGAAAGCAGGCTCTGAAGCTCCATGCGCTGGTGCCCGCAGAGCACATAGTTGCCGGCAACATTACCCCTTCCCCCACCGAGCTTACGCTGGACGGGAAGCTGACCTGGGAAATACTCAAGATTCAGCCGCTCGAAGTGATGGAATTCCGCTTCGAGCTCGGCGGACTGGATAAGGACGATTATACTGAAAATGAGATATATATAAGCGACATAAATCCGGCTATTGTGATCGGCGCGGAACAGTTGCCAGGAGACTGGGGCATCAAGACTTTTGAATTTGAGACAGAAGAGCAGGAGACCGATCCGGACGCGGCTGATTACGATGAAGAGGGCGGTGAACTCAGTGAAGAGTGAAGACGGGCAGATTGGTATTGCGAAGGAAAAACTAATAGAAATCGCCGAAACCATCTATTCGCAATTCGAGAAGGGAGACATACCCAATATGGTCCTGCCTCTCAGGACGAAGGCAAATATACGGTTCGACAACAAGAGTAATGTGTGGAAGTACGGCAGGGCCCAGGGAATAAGGAGTGCGAAAAAGGCAGTGGGGGCATACATGCTGCTGAGAACCGTATATATGCTGGAGTTTATCGAACAGATGATATCCGATTCAAAATCGTCCACGCTGAGGGAAATGTACTATATTTCCGAGGGATGGGGAAAGGCGAAATTCGGATCGCAGGACGAGTCGGACAAGCTCGCAGAAGATCTGGAAATAATAACGCGATGCCTGAGGGAGGATTTCAAGCTCAGGCCGGAAGAAGACGGAGCAAGAGTGATGGGGAACCTGACCATTGAGGAGATGGACAGGAAGGGAAAGAAGAAGAAGATCAACTGCAGGGATGACGTCGGGGACTCCGGTTACAGCGTCCCGTACAATGTTGAAAAGGAGAAGGTCAAGCTGCTTTCAGGCGATGCGGACTTCGTGATTGCCATTGAAACGGGCGGTATGTTCGACAGACTCGTTGAGAACGGTTTCGACGAAAATTTCAGGGCAATACTCGTTCATCTGAAGGGACAGCCTGCAAGGAGCACGAGACGTTTCATAAAGCGGCTGAACGAAGAACTCAAACTGCCTGTTGTCACATTCACAGATGGTGATCCATGGTCATTCAGGATACATGCCTCGATAGCTTATGGCGCCATAAAGACGGCACACATTTCAGAGTATCTCGCCACGCCTACGGCAGAGTTCATAGGAATAACGGCTTCGGACATACTCAATTACGATCTGCCGACGGACAAGCTTTCTGATGTCGACATAAAGGCGCTGGAGGCGGAGCTTACTGATCCGAGGTTTAACGATCCGTTCTGGAAGGCCGAGATTGAAACCATGCTCGATAACAAGAAGAAGGCGGAACAGCAGGCACTGGCAAAATATGGTCTGGATTATGTTACAGATACATATCTGCCTGAAAAACTCAAGCAGGCAGGCATTATCTGAAAAACGGCCGTTGTCTCGCTGATGCGTGGACGCGGGCACACTATGTGTGGTGTCCGTGGGGTGAAATATTCGCGCCTATCAGGCTCGAGTTGCCTTTTATGAACACATGTTCGCCGATGACAGACTTTTCGAGTTTCACGTTGTCGCCCAGTCTGCAATTTGGTGACAGTATGGATTCCCTGATGTCGCAGTTCTTCCCGGTTCTGGCGCCATCAAGCAGGAGGCTGTCTACAACTCTCGTCTCGCTGCCGAGAGTGACACCGTCGTGAAGAGCGGAATTCATTATGGTGTTCCTGTCCTCGATGACTACGCCTTTCCCGATGTAACAGTTTCCGCTGAACTCCACGTCGTTGCCGCATACTGGCTTCTCCGCCATAATCATCCTGCCGGAAACCATGCATCCTGCTATTGCAGCTTCCTTTCCTTCTTTCGCAACAATCGCTGCATTTGCCTGAAGCAGATCGGAGGGTCGTCCGATGTCAAGCCAAATTCCATCCATCCGGTACGTTCCGATCTTCATTTTCCTGCGAAGCATATCCGGAAAAAGCTGCCTGGAAAAATCATACGGTTTTCCCTCGGGAATCAGTGCCATCACGTCCGAGTTTATCACATAAGCACCTGCATTTATGAGGTGTGAAAAAGCCTCGTCGTTCTTCGGTTTCTCCTGGAATCTGGTGACAAACCCGTCTTCGTCTGTCGCGACAACCCCGAATTCGGATGTGTCGCCGACCTCAGTCAGGGCCATGGTCACGTCTGCGCCGCTCCTGACGTGCTCCTCATACAGTTTTCTCGTATCGATGTCTATGAGCTGGTCTCCACTCATGACTATAAAGGGTGATACCATCGAGGAGTGGACCATTCTGACGGCTCCGGCGGTTCCTGCGGGCACGCTTTCAAAAGAATACAGCACGGAGGCGCCGATGGTTCTTCCGTCGCCGATACTTCGCACCAGCCTGTCGGAAAGGTAGCCGGTGGTTATGACGATGTCTCTGAACCCTCCCCTGACGAGAGAGCGCAGCGCGTATTCAACGCAGGGTCTTCCCGCCACAGGTATTAGCGGTTTGGGAATGTTCTCCGTCAGCGGCCTCAGCCTCGTTCCTTCTCCGCCTGCCAGTACCACAGCCTTCATGCAACTTTACCTCAGACTGATCTTGCCGCGTTTCATGAGTTCCTGTAATTGCTTCTCTGCCTCTTCTTCGCTTGCCTTCTTGTCGAACAGGGTCTTCCTCACGGAGAAATTCTGGTCCTGAATGGCCTTCCTGCTCTCGACCGCTTTTTCTCTCCTTTCCTTCCTGCGCTCCAGTATGAACGAACGCATCTCCATGGCTTCATGATGGCATGCATCCGCCTCTTCCCTCTTTCCAATAAACTCTTTGTGTTTCCTGTCTGCCTCATTGATGAGTATTGAAGCTTCATTCAACTTTGCGTTCATCTGTTCGCCGAGGGCACGGACTTCTGCGTACAGCGAGGTCACCGCTTCATGCTCCCTGGCGGCGGCACCGAATAAATCATCTATCTTTTGATTCATGTCTTCGAGCTTGCCTACGATCTCCTCTCCCTTTCTAGTGACAGTCATCAACCTGTTTCTCTCAGCCAGGTTGGCTCTCATTTTCAATATGACTTCGTTCTCTTCCTGCACTGAAAGCGTGTCAGTCTGCTGCTTCATCTCCAGAAATTCGAACTCCCTGTTCAACCTGTCAATTTCCCTGTACACTTCAGTGTCAGGTGCATTTCTGTGCAGCTCCCTCTTTAGCTGGATGAGCTCCTTCGCCTTTGCATTGAGCTCATTCCTTGCACGTTTGTGGGCAGACATTGCGGCTGCCTTTTCATCCTTGACCTTTTTGATTTCAAGCGTTTCGTCCAGCAGTTTTCTCTTCTGGTCGTTCAGCATGTCCCTGACATTTCTGAGTTCACCCGCTTCATCGTTGAGCTTGTTTCTCTTCGAAATCAGGGCATCAAACTTTTCCTCGGCCCTTTCCAGCTCGTTAATCGTTCTCTTCGGCATCAGGATTCCCCTTCAATCTCAATCAGCCGGACCGCGCGGATGCAGCCCATTAGCCATCGTGCAGGCCGTCTGCAGGCACCGCCTGGATCAGCACAATGCGCATGTGTGCGCTCAACCGATACTACTGCCATATATATAATCAGCAGGAAGGGTGGGTTGAGGAAGGCCCGGTTTAAGGAAGGCATGCATGCGTTCAATCATTCCCCAACGTACACGATTCTGCTCCCAAGCATGTCTATTGACACTTTTTCCTGCTTCAGCGGCGCAAGCCCTTTCTCAATGCCTGCCTGCCTCTCTGGAGGTGCCAGGAGCAGCAGAAAGCCGCCACCCCCTGCGCCTGTAATCTTGCCGCCGTAAGCTCCAGCGCTCCGGGCTCTCTGATATATCTCATCTATCTGCTCGTTTGATATGCCGTTGCCGAGCGACTTTTTGATATGCCATCCTTTGTCCAGCAGCTCACCAACGGCGCTTATGTCGGACTTCTCCAGAAGAGAGGCGCACTGATAAGCCATCTGCCGCATGCTGCTATAGTAATCCAGCTTTCCTGCCATGCCGCCTATCTGACCCGAAAGTATTGAAGATGAACTCCTGGTAATGCCCGTGTAGAACAGCATGAGGTTGTCATCGAGAATCTTCTTTCCACCGTTGGGCATGAGCACATACTTGACGTGAACATCGTCATTTGGAAGGAATTCCAAAAGCCTGATGCCGCCGAACGCAGCTATGTACTGATCCTGCTTTCCGCCGGGGTCATTGACAATATCCCTCTCTATCCTGCATGCTTCTTCAGCAAGTTGCTTCGCAGAAACATGTTCGCCAATCCATGCGTGAAGTGCATTCAGCAGTCCGACGGTGAAACTGCTGGAAGAGCCGAGCCCCGTTCCCTCGGACGGTATGTCGGATATGCTGACTATCTCCACTCCGTTCCTGATATCAAGGAGTCTCAGTGCTTCCCTGATGAGCGGATGCCTGAGTTCCTCTACAGATGACACTATTTCCGTCCTGGAATACGACGCCCTTATCTTGTCGTCGAATTTCTTGTTCACCATGATGTGTATGTATCTGTCTATGGCTGCAGAAACCACCGCTCCGCCGTCTATCGCGTAGTATTCCTTTATGTCCGTGCCGCCGCCGAGGAAACTGATCCTCAACGGTGTTCTGGACATGATCATGCCCTCCTTTCCCCCTCTCATGATATCCCTTCCAACTCACAGCTCAAGGCATTCATTGGGCGCTCACCGAAGAGGCATTATGGCTAAGCTTAACCTAATTCTTTCGCAAGTCTGTCCCCTGCAATTCAGTCGCGGTAAGCATTTCAGCGCTGTTTTTTGTCGTAGAGTAATTCCGGTCTTACGGGCGTCTCCCTGATTCTCTTTCCGCTCACTCTTTCTATTGCCCTTGCGAGTGCGCTCGGTGTTCCAATCGTGGGACTTTCGCCGAGACCCTTGGCACCATGAGGCAGGGATGAACGCTCCTCGGCAACTTTGACCACGAATTTCGGTATCGTCCTTGCCGTTTGCAGTCCGGCATCCGAAATGCTTGCTGTGAGCAGTTGTCCATCTTCGTTGTAGGCAATTTCTTCGGAAAGCGTCTGTCCTATACCCTGCACCATGCCGCCTATGGTCTGGCCAACGACCATGTCCATGTTAAGTGCGTTGCCCACATCATAGTAGCTCCTCATCTCCCGGACACTCACCTCTCCATACCCGTCTATGTCCACTATTGCGAGGTTGGCACCGAATGAGTTGATTGAGCTCCTGTAATTCTCATAATGGAATTCGTCATATTCATTGGACAGCAGGAGTTCCGGCGTATACTTGCCAAATTCCTTTTCCGTCTGATCTCTTATTTTTCTCGCGACCAAAATCACAGCAAGGCCGGCCATCATTGCCGATCTGCTTCCCCAGGCACCCACGCCAGACTTCAGCATGTCGGTGTCTCCTCTCTGCAGTTCCACGACCTCTCCGGGGACACCCAGCTCTTCTTTGAGCAGTTTTCTGACAAACACTTCGTGATGCTGGCCATGCGTGTTTCCCCCGATCCAGACAAGGATCTTTCCTCCTTTAACAACGATCCTCGCGCTCTCCCCGGGTTGCGTTGCCGGAACGAGCACAAAACAGCTCAGACCTGCTCTGGCGCTTTTCGAATCTGCCCCGTAATTCAGCTCTTTCACCGCGTGCTCGATGAACGGTCTCGACGCTCCGATGCTCATGCCCAGCGGAGATTTGAAGCTCTCTGTTGTTGCATTCATGATCCTGAGCTCCGCTGCGTCCATCTTGAGCTCGTCCGCAAGCATGTCCATCATTCTTTCCATGAAGAATGCGGCTTCAGGCCTTCCGGCGCCCCTGTATGGTCCGTGCGGCGGCTTGTTGGTGAATACTGCCATGGATCTGACGTGCGCCTTCTCTATTGCATAAGGGCCGGTGAGCTGGTAAGCTATGAATCCTGGTGCAAATTCTCCCATGCCACCCGCATACGCTCCAGCGTCCACGACCACCTCTCCTTTCAGACCCAGTACCTTTCCGCTTCTGTCGGCATAGATCTTCATCTTTCCGCGTGCACCTCTTCCTGGCCCGCTGGCTGAAAGATGTTCCCGTCTAGTCTCAATCCATTTGACAGGCTTCTTTAATTTCATTGAGGCGTATGCAGCAATTACATATTCGGGGTATAGGCCGCCTTTCAGTCCGAACGCGCCTCCCGTGTCTGCCTGAATGACCCTCACTTTGTCTTCCTGAAGATGCAGTGCTTCGCATATTCCCTCCTTGATGCTGCTAACCGACTGTGTCGAAATGTGCAGCGTCAGTCTTCCGTCCCTGTAATCTGCTATAACACCACGCGTCTCGAGCGGGTTTGTGGCGACCCTCCGGTTAAAGAAACTGTCCTCAAGAACGATTGGCGCGTCTATGTCGAATTCTTTGCCGAGCCATTTGTCCACTGCAACATTGCTTTTTGCAACCGCGTGGATCGGTGCTGCAGACAGTGCGTCCTCTATGGTCATCACCGGTTTCAGCGGTTCATATTCCACTTCCACAGTATCTACGGCATCCTCAGCCTCATACAGATTCTTTCCAAAAACAGCGGCCACAGGCTGACCGACATAATTGACGTAGCCAGATGAAAGAATGGGCTGCAGCAGTTCCTGCGAACCTTCCGTTGCACCTTCTCCTACCGAACTCATGGTGCCGCTGAGTTCCTTTCCGTTTAAACCTCCCTCAATCTTTGCAATTTTCGCCCTTGCATAAGGGCTCCTGACTATCACCATTCTGACCATGTCGGGGAGATTTATGTCGTCGACAAACCTGCCCTTGCCCGCCGCGAAACTTTCCATACTTGTCACTGAAACATCACCTGCCTTTCCTGCTTTCATGCATCTTTTCGGCTGCCAGCATCACAGAATCAATAATGCTCCTGTAGCCTGTGCACCTGCACAGGTTTCCGCCGAGAGCATTCTTTATTTCATCTTCCGTCGGATACTGCTTTTCGTTCAATAACCACAATGATGTCATTATCATGCCAGGGGTGCAATAACCGCATTGCAGGCCAAAACGTTCGACGAAAGCCTCCTGGATGGGGTGCGTTCCGTCTTCACTTATACCCTCAATCGTGACAACCTTCTTCCCCTGTGTCTGAAGCGCGAGTACAGTGCAGGATTTGACCGCCTTTCCGTCAAGCAGCACCGTGCATGCACCGCAATTGGATGTGTCACAACCTATGTGTGTCCCTGTCAAGCCGAGATGATCCCTCAGAAAGTGCACAAGGAGCGTCCTGGGCTCAATCTCTTCAGTCCGGTTCTCTCCATTCACGTCGACTGTAAGCCTGACATTGCTCATTGCATCACCTTCACTCCCGCTCTTGAAGCTGCCAGAGTAATCGCCTCGGCGGTTATGCCCAGCAGAACATGCCTTTTGAATTCCCTTGTCCCGTAGAAATCGTCAGCCGGGTCGGATTCCTCTACAGCCGCTTCCGCAGCTTCCTTCAGAGCATTACCGTCAATCACTCTGCCTGTCAGTTCATCCTCTGCTTTCCTGGCTTTTATTGCCTTTGGTCCCACAGATGTCAAACCGATGCCTGCGGACATGCATTTGTGGTCTTCGCTGAAGGACAGACACACTGCGACGCCGGCCACGGAAAAGTCTCCGGCCCGTCTCTTGTGTTTGATATATGCGCTTCCAGTCAGATGATCGCCCGCTGGAATGGAAATCTCGGCAAGCAATTCACCCCTGCCGATAGACGTGACAAATGTATCCACAAAGAAGTCCGCCGCATTCACTTTTCTTGTGCCTTTTTTTGATTTTATGTGGAATTCTGCCCCCAGTGAAATCATGACTGCAGGCAGATCGTTGCCCGGATCTGCATGACAGACATTCCCTCCGACTGTTCCCATGTTCCGGATCAACGGGTCTGCTATGTGTTTTGCCGCGTCTGCTATGGCCGGAAAGTATTTTGCGACTTCAGCCGAACCCTCCAGCTCGGCTGTCGTGGTCATTGGACCTAATCTCAGCATGCCGCCTTCGTAGCGGATAAATTTCAGACCATTTATTCTCGATATGTCTATGATGTTCGGAAACGAAGCAAATCTGAGCTTCATAAGCGGTATAAGACTCTGTCCGCCTGCTAGGACTTTCGCGTCATCTCCAAGTCTTTCCATAGACTCAAGCGCTTCTGAAAGCGTTGTCGGTGCCATGTACTCGAATAAGCCGGGTGTCATGTTCGGACACTATGTGTCTC
Source organism: Candidatus Sysuiplasma acidicola (assembly GCA_019721035.1). NCBI lineage: Archaea > Methanobacteriati > Thermoplasmatota > Thermoplasmata > Candidatus Sysuiplasmatales > Candidatus Sysuiplasmataceae > Candidatus Sysuiplasma > Candidatus Sysuiplasma acidicola. The sequence goes on along the minus strand of JAHEAA010000014.1, from coordinate 3,581 downwards.
AAATATTTAAGGAGATTTTTTCGTGACTCCATCTGAAAATTCTGGACGCCTTACTGACCGTGCAGGCGGAGCTTTTGCACGAGGCCAATTCCGGTTCTTCATTCCTGCCGTTTCTTATCCCTGTTCCCTTCCAATCTCCTTACGCTTATTATTTCTGCTGCTATGCTCAGTGCGATTTCCTCGGGAGAAATTGCACCTATGTTCAATCCTATCGGAGTGCGGATGCTGTTCAGGAACAGATCAGATACACCTTCTGCCTTCAATCTATCGAAATCCTCCTTGATCCTTTTCCTGCTCGCAAGCATTCCAACATATCTGATTTTTCGTGAAGACAGCCCGCGAATGGCTGGTATGTCATAAGCCCCCTTCGTTAGCAGAACGACCGAATCGCCTTCCTTGAATTCGAAGTTTGAAAGGTCCTCGGCCGCATCCCGCACAATCATGTCAGGCTGCTCTGTAAGCACAGGCGTTCTGTCGATGACAACTACTTCAAGGTCCAGAAATTTCCCAAGTCTTACAAGTGCGTCTTCAATGTCATCTTTTCCCCCCTGTCCTATCAGAACAAGCCTGTCTGATGGCAAATATGGTTCAACATACACTTCCATCATGCCTCCACAAAACGTTTCAACATAAATCTCGTCCGGATTGTTGCTTTTGATCATCCCTGCAATGGCTCTACCCGCCTCTTCAAGGAAAATTTTCACCGTTTTCGGCTTGCCCGACCCTATGACCTGTTCAGCAGTTGAAATTATGGCAGATTCGGGGCAGACGCCTCCGAGGCTGCCGTAGAGAACGTTCTGTCCATCAACGATTGTCTTGAATCCGGGCTTGCCCAGTGACGACCCCTCGATCCTCACCACTGTCGCCACTGCGAAAGGCTTGCCTCCTTCTGCAAGTTCTTTGAGCCGTCTTGCAAAGTCTAGTGTCTTCATCGCGGCGTCTATCGTTCCAGGCAATTATAAACTGTTTGTTCCCGAGAGTCGTTTTCCGCATAGTGTATGAAATCCGATCACGCAAATTATATCACCATATTGGTTACTGGAGTAATCGGTTGTAATCATGAAATTCGAAGGGAGTTTTGAGGTGCCTGCAACTGACAAACAGGTGTTCGACTTCATAACCGACGCGTCGAAGATGGCATCGCTGATAAAGGATGTCGAGAACATGCACATTGATGATGGCAACATACGCATGACAGTGAGAGTTGGCCTGTCGTTCATAAGGGGCAGATTTAATCTCAAAATGGCCGTCATGAACAAGATACCTTTTTCACATGCTGAAATTGCTGGAAACGGCTCGGGTTCCGGAAGCACCGTGGATTTCAAAGGCATCTGTGATATAACAGGAAATGGCGGTTCGTCGATTGTAAACTGGAACGTTGAACTGACCATAGGGGGGCTTGCGGCCACCATGGGCAGCAGGATGGTTCAGGGCGCTTCCGAGAAATACATCACTGAACTCATACAGACGTTCAGGGATGCAATCGTAGAAGGTAAGCGGGATGGCTGACCAGCGGGTCCGTCACGTTGACGGAATTGTGCTGGCAGCAGGAAGTGCAGCAAGGTTTGGTGATAGAAAACTCCTTTCACAGCTGTGCGGCAAACCTCTGATTAAGTATGCGCTTGATGCAGTGTCCCGCTCAGGATGCCGGAAAACAATACTTGTTGTAAACCGCTATATACTGGACGAGCTGCCCGTATTATCCGAACGCGTGGAAGTCGTCCTCAACGAGGCTGCCGGTGAAGGTATCTGTTCCAGTATAGTACGCGGTGTGAGCAGTTCCGTGGGTAGCGACGCGGTATTGCTGATTGCCGCAGATCAGCCGCTTGTCACATCAGCACTCATCGACAGCATACTGCAGGAAGGCATGCTTCATCAGAACAGCATCGTCGCATCAAGCATACGCGGCGTACCCCGGAATCCGGTGCTCTTTCCCTCCAGATATTATGAGGAACTGAAAGGTCTCAGCGGTGATAAAGGTGCGAAGTCAATAGTCGAAAGGCACGCCGGAAATGTCAGGAAGGTGGAGCCGGAGGATGAGTATCAGCTTCTGGATGTCGATACCGTCCAGGATCTGGAACGCATTCGCTCAATAATGTGCGACCGTGAATGAATGTTTTGAGGGAAAGGGATATGTTTTTACTGTGCCCATGTATTGGCTTTGGCCGTCAATGACATTCGACACGACGATATTCTACGCCGATGAATTTCTCTCGCACAGGCACTCTCCAGGTCATCCCGAGTCGCCCCGGAGATTGCAGGCGGTGCTGACAGGACTTTCACAGTACGGATATCCAGACGGGTTTCTCAGGGCAGCTCCTGCCACAATGGCTCAATTGTGTTCGGTACACGACAGATCTTATGTTGAAGGTATATTGCAGAGGAAGTTGCATGAAGTGGACGAGGAAACACCTGTCTATAACAGCACATTTACGATCGCTTCTCTGTCTGCCGGCGCTGCCGTTTCAGCATTGAACAGTTCTGTAAAAAGGGGAAAACCGTCCCTTGCTCTTGTCAGACCGCCGGGTCACCACGCTTCTTCCGGAAGAGGGGGCGGTTTCTGTTATTTCAACAATGTTGCCATCGCCAGGCGCTCTCAGGCGGACAGAAGGACTGCGATCGTGGATTTAGATGTGCACCATGGCAATGGCACGAGCGAGATTTTCTATGATGATCGGTCCACCCTGTACATTTCCACTCATCAAAAGGGCATTTATCCGGGAACAGGCAAGCTGACCGAGACGGGTGGAGGAGAAGGTGAGTGGCACAATGTTAATATCCCGCTTCCAGCGGGTTCTGGAGATGCCACATTTGATATGATTTTTGAAAGAATAATCATGCCCGTTCTGACGGAGTATCGCCCTGATTGCGTGCTCGTGAGCCTGGGTGCGGACGCGCATTACAGGGATCCTCTGGCATCGTTGACGCTTTCGACTTCCGGATATGTGCGTTGCATTGGAAGACTCGCATCACTCAAAAGACCAGTCTCTGCCGTTCTCGAAGGTGGCTACGACCTCGATGCCCTTACGGATGTGGTTCTCGGGACGGTGCACACTCTTGACGGAATGGAGTATGATGCAAGATTCACAGAAGTTTCAGATACTGGTTGTACGGGCAGAGAGGCGGTAGAGGAGGCAGCGAGATTTTGCTCGGAGTACTGGAAAAGCATTTAGCCTGAAGCATCTGAAGATTACACGGGTGCTGGCCTGAAGTGCCGGATCGACATCATTTTCGCCTTCGAGGTAGATACAGGTGATCCTTCCGATGAGGGAGAAGCCTACGGACTTGACACGGGAATCAACGCCCTCGCCTCGCTGTCGGATGGCAGTCAGTTCGGCACCGACATCAAGCCAATGGTTGAACGTATCAAGAGATGCAAACACGGTTCGAACTGGCAGAAGACTGCCCGCCGTGCCATCAAACAACGGATGGCGGAGGTGGCAAAGGAATTAGTCGCCACAAATCCCTCGGTGCTGGTCACCGAGGATCTTACGCTCCTTTCTCATGGAAGGAAGACACAGCGTCGCGTGTCTAAAAATATGCGACGTAGTCTCGGTGCGTGGACATACCGTAACTGGCTT
>JAHEAA010000013.1 GCA_019721035.1 Candidatus Sysuiplasma acidicola | reverse complement strand
GATGTGAGGTAAATTATGCGGATTATTTAAGCCATCGCACCGGTAAATTTGCGTATGGTTGTATCAAGATTGTCTGATGTGCATTCCTGCTAAATCCGGTGGTGAACAGGAATATAACTTGCGATGGAGGTCTTCTGTGGTCAATTTGAGCACTCCTCCGGGACCAAATTCTTCGCTTAAAATTCTTCCGTAGGTCTTTTCGTCTCAATACTGGAGTTGACTCTGTGTTCTGAAAGAAGCAAGAGTGACGTCCTTCTTAGTCTTTTCAACAGTTCATCGTTCATTCGGACCGAGTTCCATTCGAACACAGTCTTTCCTCTGCCGTCGATGAATTCAACTCTCCTGGATCCGGTGATCCCAGAAAGGGGACCACTCCTCTCAACCCTTATGTGGTGTATTGTGTTCAAATTGACTCTCTTCTTCATGAATGGCAAGGTGAAACTGCAAAGCTGCAGAGATTCCGCATCTAGAACGAAGAATGTGAATCGCCACAGGATCATCGGGATTGCGCAAAGCAGGAAGATGACCATCACTTCCAGATAATACGCTGCTTGAGGCATGCTATGGAAGAACATCTGCAGTAGAGGAGAAGTGATATTAAATTGAATACCCGCAATGATAGACAACAGGACACTGATCGATAAGTATGGCAGGACAGTCGGTCTCGCTGTTATTTGCATTTTTAATGCCATCCCGCTCCCTCCTCGCCGCCCGTACCAACGATGAAACCGGAACCTGCTCTGTTTCTGGCTGCCTGAATGGTCTTTCCGGCAAGCAGACCACAGTTGAATGACAGCATGGTTAGCGATGCGCTTGAACCGTTGGCAACAAAATCATCGAGATATGAGATCGTTTCCAACGCGAGTGTGTTCTCCTCAAAGCGTCCCGAGTCGATGGCTGCAGAGAGAGATATCGAAATCATTTCAGTTTCAGGTCTGTAATTCCTCTTTTCAATTTCCGCAACTATTTCAGACGCCATTGTAGCAACTGCTGCTTCCTCATTCTGTCTTCCGTTTCCAGACATTTTTAGGCCAAATGAAGCGAGTGTGGATCCTGATGCTGCCCTCTTAGGACTTTCCTGTATTTCGTTTGCCACCCTAGTTATGCGCTCCATTGTATCCTTCTCTCCTTTTAGCCAACCGGACCAGAACGCTATCTCCAGCAACGTGGCCGGTTCGTCTGCTCCGTATATATCTGCGATTTCTGCTGATGGCCCATCGTTGCATTCCAAATTCTTCCTCACCTGGTCTGCCCACCAGTTGCCACAGAGTCCATCACTCGAGAGTATGGAGACTGCTTCTGCCAGTTCCCCTCTCACTTCGGCAAGCCAGAGTCGCATTATTGCTAAAAAATTCTCAATTGTTCCAGTTCTGCCGTCCGCGTGGTGTCTCGTTACCATCAAAATGCCTCCGCAAGCATACAATCGATTTTGTCCAGAGTCTCTCCTGCAAGCAAACAAATGAATTGAAAGACGCTGCATGCTCCCAGCGCTTCTGAATTGCAAAGGCTGAATTCGCCGATGCTGGATTCTATCTCCAACTTCACCTTTCTTCCTGCCGCGACCATTATACACCTGCTCTTCCTGGCTTCGCGCGGCGTGAAGCTGTTCACAAAATCCCTTTCCTCCGGCGCGATCTGATAATCTTCCGGCAACGTCGCTGCACCGTCCTCATGACGGAAGATGAAGCAGGAATCCGTATTGTTCAATATGCCGTTCGTGAACGCGCCGCTCGTTACATCCGAAATGTTCTGTGTCAGAAGCATTATGGCTAGGTTGTAGTGTCTCGAATGACGCATCGTGCGCGAAAGTGCAGCTCTCAGTCTTTCATCATCGCTGAATCTCCATGCCTCGTCTATTACCAAGGTCTTCGTGCCGTCTGCGTACTTGCACAATTCAAATACTGTTTCCAGCAGGAATTGAGCGACTGCCGATTTCAATCCGGAATCGATGAGTGAGTAATCATAGACGGTGACACGTGCCACGCTGGGTTTCGGTACCTCGCCAGAGAGAATGAAAGATAGATCGCCGGAGAGTGCCCTGTTGAGCCTTCTGGAAATGTCTGTTGCACCGCTCTGAACCAGGCTTGCGTAAACAGCTGAAAAGGTCTGCGCGACGGTATCTCCGGGCTTCATTGTCGCTTGGCCATAGAAGAGATTCCTGACTGTTGCACTCTCCTGAGCATTCAGCTGCACTGCCCTGCATACAAGCTCGACGGCGTTGGATACTATGGCGGCGGAATGTGAAACTATAACACTCCCGGCGCCCAGTCCTTCGCTTCCAATCGAACGATGCACGCCGCCGAGGAAAAGTGCTGTCTGCATGAACTCACCAAGCGGATCCAAAATGTAGTAACTGGATCTGTGTTTCACCGCTTCCCTGAGTATCATAAGTTTTGCAAAGTAACTCTTTCCGCTGCCGCTCTTTCCCATAATGATGGTGTTGAAGTTTGTCCCGGCGAATCTGTTCAGGATCACCGGTGATCCGTCGGCTGTGTCAGTGCCAAGCAGAGTGCCGCCAGGCTGTATCAACGGTGTCTGTGTGAATGGCATTAATGCGGGCAGAGAGCGTTCCGTGAGGCTCACAATGAAGGGAAAAACCGGTGGCACGTCTGTGTCGAACATTCTGGCCAGTTTTCGCTGAATATATCGGCCAGAGTGGACACCGATACCGTTGGTTTTGAGTTCTGATTCTATTGATTTAATTCTCACCTCTGTTTCCTCAACGCTCATCCCTGTAACGGAGAAAACAATTGCGGCATCGATGAGATATGCGCAATCTGCGGCTACAGCATCTCTCAATTCTGTAATTCTAGAATGAAGGTCGGCAAGCGACGCGGTCTGTTTTCCTGATTCGAGCCTGTAGGCCAGCTCTGCTCCGTATCTGGTCGCAGCTCTGTCCAGGCGTGAAAGTGCATCTGTCCTCGAAACCCTGTAGACAGAAACCGATGCTCCAGAATATTCAAATCTCTGCATGATTGATTGAACAAAATTCTCAGGCAAGTTGTAAGGAACGCTCCTGACTGCGATGTATGCCACGTATGTCCCTCCTCTCCTCAACCAGCGTGGACCAACTATAGATGAGGGCCCGATATACCTCGGTCCGCCAAACCTTCTCGTATGGAATATCATATCAACATCACCTCCACGTCCTTGTCGCCATTATCATGGAGTTTTTCTCCCTGACGTACATTGGCTTCGACTTCCCAGAAAGCAGTGTTACGTACGACCTCTGCTCAACTGATGTTACAGTCACAACAAATTTTCTGCCCGTCCAGTCGTTCGCACCGCTGCGCGACTCCCCTGGTTGTTCACCTTCTACCGGCTGGTTGCTGATATATGCTCCTGAGGGAAGGGAAATGAAGTTTATAGGGCATCCCGGCACGCAGCACACACCGAGGAATGCAGAAGCAAAACGTTCCCTTTCCCTCTGGCCTGCAGAAATGAAATTTATCTCCTCAAGTATGAATGAAGGGGAGGCGATACGCTGCTTACTCCCTGTTCCGTGCGTGTTTAAATATCTCACCCGAAATCTATCGGCGACTGCATACGCAAGGAAGTCTGTGAACGTCCTCATGGCATCGGGGCGGAGTCTCTTGATCGTGATGAGGACGAAGCCTGATATTGCGAACGGCAGCATGACAGCATATCGCATTCCGACGTTGAATTGGGCTGCGGAAAAACCAATCGCGCACGCCAACGAGAAAATGAGTATGTCTGCTGGCAGGAATGGTCCTATTACGCCCGGCTCATAAGACAGATCCGGCGGAGTGAATTCATTTTCAATCATGTTTAGCATCCTTCCCTGGATAAATTTTGTGAGGTCGGACACGTTTATTTTCAGAGACACGTGCGCGTACTCGTTTCACGTAAGACGATCCTTTTTGCACTCTGAGTTCCAGGGCTTTATTCTGCCCTGGCAATATCTTTGCATCAATTCCTGCAGACATCTGCGCCATTCCAGACGAATGCATGATTCCTGTGGTAATCGATTTTCTAGGAATGGCTTTTGTTGCTGCGCTGCCGGCGCCTGCGGCTGAGCGATTTGGCCCGCTTCGGCTCAGGGCTGATTTGAAGGGCGGTGCTATCCTGCCTGTGACGCTAGCGGCGGCGCCCACGCCAACCGCAATTGCTCCGGTAATCACAGCTGAAACCGGCGGCAGTCCCATATACTGGAGGATTCTGGATCCTCCTGGCGACATAATGAACGGTATCATGAGCGGCAGCAGGTATGTACCAGCAATTATCAGCGGTACCACTTGCAGAGAATGTATCGTCGAGTATGAAGCTGAAATGCCTATTCTGAGGGCAACGGAGACAAAGAAAGGCAGGAACGACATCTCAATCAGAAGTGAAATCATTTTTTCGGCGAAGGATCTTGTCCATTCTAGCGAATAACAGAGGCAAAGTATGGGCATAAGTGACGCGAGGAAGAATACCAGCAGCACCCTCACAACTAGCATAAGGTACAGGAGCGCAACAACGACCGAGAGAATGAGCAGCGTAAAAAGACTGTATCCGCCCAAGCTTTGAGTAACCATGGATGAATAGGAGGATATGTGTGAATATGGTATCACAAAAGATGTCATGGCGTCGTTTACATCGAGCAGCAGCTGACAGATGAAGAGCGTGAAGGGCATCAGGACGAGTGTTATCGACAAATTTGTAAGAGAACCAGTTGTACCTCGAAAGTGCCCCAGTGCCCGACCGGTGAGATAAGAGTAGGCGATTGCGATAAGAAACAGCGACGATATTGCATAAGAGACGACAAGCACCGCACACCAAGTGTCGTATACGCCACCGTTGAACAGGGAAGTACTCACGGTGAGTGCAGGCACTATCGCTTTCAGGACTGCCGTCAGCGCGCTTCTCAACATAGATGTCAGCGGCGCAGTGAACATGGATGATATCGACAGTGTGGCCACCTACCTTACCAGTCGCTGCCTGATGAGTCCGATCACTCTGCCTGTGTAAAATGCCAGGAAAATCCCAACGAAGGAATCCAGCACGGTCGACATTACTGTCATAGTCATGCTTCATGCCACCAGTGATTGGGCAAGTTGGACAAGGTAGGTCGAGGCAAACAGCAGGAATATGCCGAATGTTACATCCATGAAGTACTTTCTAGCCTTATATCGTTGCTCGGGATTGCCGTTGCTAAGCATCCACATATAAGCAGTGATAACATAACCAATGGCTGCAACAACTGTTCCCAACGCGATAAGAAGATTTCTCACATTCGTAAGCGTTCCGACAAGCTCCTGTTGGGGCGATGTGGCCGCGGCTGCGATTCCGGCTTGCGATATCAGCGGTACAAATATGAGGCACACAATCAGTATTCTCCTCCACACGGCAGTCTTGTGTTTTTGTTTCGTGTTGTACACTGTGTCACCTAGGTGACCAGAGTCACATTTGACTATTTAAATATTATGAAATATATTTAATATATATAATAATTAAATTTTGCGTTTCAGTAGACCATTTAGGATATCACCTCATATTCTGCAGCACATAGATGAGTCCTGCCTCGAAACCGCGCTGGAACTCATTCAAATTCTCGGATGGATTGTCCCAGAGTTTGAGCAATTCGGCTTTAACTTTCTCGATAATCTGAGGATCGCATTTATCAGATTTCGATGCTTTCAAAACTGTATTGACGACATCGCTTATGCTCACACGTATCTTGTTTTGCCTGTCTTCCATTTCAACTTTTAGACGTATCAAAACGTTCCATGCTGATGCGTCGAAATCGACAAGCCGCCGGAATTTTTCGATCGTGCCGGATTCGGCACCCGTGTCCCCATTTTTAAGATCACCCTTTGAAACAGATTCCTGGTCCATGCTGCGAAAAGTTCCGACCAAGCATATTAAGACGATTGTTACATGTAACATGTTAACAACATATGTATTATATACTCCCCTGATCGGCAGCATCTGACAGCGATTGATATAATGCTCTCAATTTTCCACTGAAAAACATGACTTTGTACTGGTTACGAGTAGCCTGCCGGCATCGATTCAGTCCTGTAGCTTATTAAACGGCGAGCGCGATTGAGGAAGTGTCTCAGAAAAATGGTACAAGAGCACAACTGCACAGCACAGGCCACCCCGAAGAACACTTTATGCAAGTGCGGGCAACAGATGTAACCGATGCTGGCAGCGACTGGCAGAAGTCACGAAACTGGTGGAACACCAATGAAAAAGTGACAGTGTCATCAACTTCAAATATGGAGATGTGAAATATGCAGGATGGGTCAATAAGATACTATGAGATGCAAGGATTGCAGGAAATGGTACGGGGCCGAGGACGACGGTTTCGGCCCATGCAGTATAAAGAACTCAAGGGGAGACATCAGGTACATCACGTTCGCGATGCACAAATGTGACGAAATTTACGCGAGTGAAGAAGACGTGGAGCCTGTGCGATCCGGCAGTCTGTAACCTCACCAGTGTGCATTTCGTAGTGTCGTTCAGGGAGGTTTTCATTATCGGAATCATTTTCAGGCGTTTGGAAAGCAATGACTTTGATTTCGCGATTGCTCTGACTGAGAAGGAAAAGTGGTATCTGACTGCGTATGACCTTGAACTTTATGTAACTGGGGACCATGGAACTGGCCTGATTGCTGTGGTGGATGGTGTTCCCGTCGGTCTGGCAACGGCAGCCATCTACGATAGGTCTGCATGGATAGGCAATGTGATTATAGATCATTCGTCAAGGAACAAGGGTCTGGGTAGAATGCTCGTCGAGGCACACATGCAGAAACTGAGCGCGTCAGGCATTAACTCATTCCTTCTTTATGCATATGACCGAAGCAAGTCGTTGTATGAGCGAATGGGCTTCAATTTTGATGCCGTTTTATGGGAAGTCGCGATTAGGGGAATGCACGCCAGTGACAGCACCGAGGTTATGCACGGCTACGACGCAGCTATTGAGCAGGTTGACTTGCGATACTTTCCATGCTCTAGGGGGCATATTCTCAGACGCTCGTCCAAAAGGAACCATTCGGATGTTATCACACACAGAGACGAAGACGGCAATGTGGACGGTTATCTCTTCACATCCTATGTGGATACCGAATACGGGAGTGAAGTTGCCCCTTTTGTGTGCAGGAGGTCAGACGTGGCGGCCATGATAAGTGCCGCCACTGATGGCGTTGGCATTATCCACCTCTATGTCCCGGAACAGAATATTGATGCAATAGAACACATTGGTGCTTCATTCCAGCGTGTCAGGCGCATCCACAGGGGCTATTTAGGATCTTCCAGCTGCCTGCCGTACCTTGGCCCAGAAATACTGTCGGCAGGTTTTCTCGAATCGGGATGAATCATCCGTTCTTCCAAATCAGTCCAGTGTGATGGATTGACCCGTCTATAACAGGCTTTCGGTTTCCAATATTGCCGGTCTCAGTAGCCAGGTGTTTGCATTCTTGACTGCGGATGGACGAATCTTTAATATCCGGTCACGATAGTCGAAGACAGGGAAGTAACGGTTTGACCGTAAGGATATATAATTCACTGACGCGGAAGGAAGATGATGTTAAAGGCAGGGGATTGAATCCCCGAAATATCAATATGTACATCTGCGGTCCAACGGTGTATGATTCTCCCCACATTGGCCATGCGCGGAGCTATATCTTCTTTGACGCGCTCAAAAGAACACTGCTCCTAGATGGATACAATGTACGGCATCTTCAGAATTTTTCTGACGTTGATGAGAAGATAGACAGGAAAGCAAAGAAAGAGGGAACAAGCCCGGCTTCGGTATCCAAAAGGTATGCACACGAGTTCATCCAGGACATGGGGAGCTTGAATGTTATTCAGCCTGACACTTATGTCTGGGCTTCAGATGAACAGGATCTGATGCATCGTATAACATGCAGCTTCTTTGATCGAGGCCTTGTTTACAATGCTGGCGAAAACGTGTATTTCAGGGCAGAAAAAGGAGGAGGATTCGGAGCTCTTTTACACAACAGGTTGGACAACCTCATATGCGGAAGTGAGGCGGATACATTCCCCTTTGTGAAGGAGAAAAAGGAGGATTTCACTATTTGGCTCGGCAAGTTTGACCCGTTGAATCCGTATGCCCCTGGCGGACGCCCTTCATGGAATCTTGAGTGTTTTTCTATGGTTCACAAGGTGTTCGGATGCGAACTGGATATCCAGGGCGGAGGAAACGATCTGATCTTTCCGCATCATGAAGTAGGTTCGGTTCTTTCCAACGCCTATTGTCGTGTGGAATTTGCTACCCACTACGTGCATAATGCCTTTGTTACGGTTCAACAGGACAAGATGTCTAAATCTGCCAGCAATTTCATTGCAACAAGAACGCTGCTCTCGGAATTCACTCCCGAGGCACTGAGACTCTACATGCTCTCATCCCATTTCAGGAAGAACATCGAATTCAGTTATGACTCACTCCGTGAGTGGGAAAATGCCGCATCCAGACTCAGGAAGTGCGGTATGGCCGGAGACCTGATGTCTGGAGAACGAGACGTGATGCCTGAGGAGGCGGCAGACGCCACTGCACTGTGGCACGATTTCATGGATGCACTGAAAAACAATATGGATACAGGTCGCGCTGCGGGCATACTCACCAGTGCGGCTCGCAGGAAGGGTGCATTCTCAGGCAAGGAGGGCAGAGCAGACTTCAGGCTCATGTGTGCTGCCTTTGGTCTGTTCGGTTTCGAGGCAGCAGCGAACCCCCAGCATTGAACTACTCGATGCAGAAGCGAGAGCCAGCACCATCATACCGCTCTGTCCAAATGGTCTGTTGTCTTGGCTCCGCACGTCCTTTCTAGCATCGCAAGCTCCTTTGTGGTGAGTGCATTCGGGTCCACATTTATGAACATGCTGCAACCGCAGCTCAGTATTATGTCGCCAATCTGGTTTACGCATCTGAGAACGAGATTGAAATCATTTTCAGCAATCAGGTATTCGATGCCGTCAAGAAATAGCGTAAATTTCCTTCCCGAGTCGGCAGCATGTTTCACCATTGAAACTAGGCGACCGAGTGAAGCAGGAGCCATCTTTCCTTCCCCAACCATGTTTGTCAGCCAGTAGTACTGTGAATTGATGAATGTCGATAGGGATCGTATTTTCTCCGGATACGTCCTGCTTATAGAAATAAACGGCATGTCGCAGGGGATGGAAGATTCGATGAAACCGATTGCCTCTTCTGTGTGTCTGAATCTGAGGACGTAAATGTCGCCAGGCTTGGAAGCCAGCTGCTCCATTTCGCTCTGCTCGTCGCTCACTGCAACGCTATCCATCCCGATCACCTTGTTGGTATTCTGTCTTAGAGTGCAGTACTGGCTAACTGCTGGATTATATAAACAAGGTTCAATGCGATTATTGATGTTGATAATATGTTGAGGTGTAGCTGCGTTGGTTCTCTCCGATGGCGGAGCATCAGTGCCGGAACACGGAATGCCCGGCAAAGCCGATTTCCGGGTATTTTCTCTCAATTTCCAGCAATCTGTTGTATTTTATAATGCGCTCTCCCCTGGCGGGTGCCCCTGTCTTAATCTGGCCAGTACCAAGTCCAACCGCGAGGTCTGCAATGAAATCGTCGGCGGTCTCCCCGGATCTGTGGCTGACGACAGTATTCATGCCTGCGCCCATGGCCAGCAGCGTGCTGTCGACCGTCTCCGATACGGTCCCTATCTGATTCAGTTTAATCAGAACTGCATTGGTGCACTTTTTCTCGATGCCCATCCTGATCCTGGCTGCGTTGGTTACATACAGGTCATCTCCAACGATCTGAAGTTTGTTGCCAGCCGCTGCCTGGAAGCTGGCAAAATCGTCAAAAGCATCCTCATCGAATGGATCCTCGATAGAAATAAGCGGATATCCGGATGCCAGTGAAAGATAATGATCTGAAAGTTCGGACGGAGCGAGCTCCATGCCATCTATTTGATATTTTCCTTTTCTGTAGAATTCGGAGGCTGCGGCATCTATTGCGAGATGGACCTCCCTGCCGGGCGAATATCCCGCCTCAGTCACGGCGGCCATGATCGCATCAAGTGCGTCAGCAGTTTTTGAAACGGGAGGCACAAAGCCTCCTTCATCTCCGATGTTCACGGCGAACGGACCGAACTTTTTCTTCAGATGTGTCTTCAGCTGCTGGTATATTTCAGATGCGCATCTCAGTGCGTCGGAGAATCTGGCAAAACCAGATGGCACCACGAAGAATTCCTGCACTGCAAGTTCTCCTCCCGCGTGAACACCGCCGTTGATGATATTCAAAAAGGGCACGGGCATTATGGGCTTTCGGCCGGAGAACGAGGAAAGGTATTCGAAAAGCTCTGAACTGTTCATCGATGAGATGAGTCTTGCAGTAGCCATGGAAACGCCGAGTATGGCATTTGCACCCAGTGACGATTTGTTCGGCGTCCCGTCGAGCACGATCATTGCACTGTCAATCTCCCTGAGGCCGGAAAATTCTTTTCCATAAATTGTCCCCGCTATGGCATCGTTGACGTTTGACACTGCCTTCAGCACACCTTTTCCGCCGAATTCTTTGTCGCCGTCCCTGAGTTCCAGCGCTTCGTGTTTTCCTGTGCTGGCACCTGAGGGAACCTGGGCAATAAACTCCTCCTTGCCTGCGGAAACGGTCGCCTGAACAGTGGGGTTTCCTCTCGAGTCGAGTATCTGATACGCCCTTACTGAGCTCAGTTTCACCATTGCGATACCTTCCATTCGATCATCTTTTTATCACCATCAACTCACACAGGTAATTTGCATCACTTGCTCTTCATCGCTTTCTTCCTTCTTTCCTTTGAAGTGTAGCCCGTCGTATTTTCCAGGAATCTGTTATATCTTGCAATTGTGTCTGATGCTATATCATTGCTTACATCGGTATTGCTTTCAGTTTCCAGACAAAGGCGTCCCTTCTCACCAAGCCAGCACTCGAGCCTCTTCAACGCTCCAAATGATGTCAGTACGTGTCCATCCTTCTCCTCGGATCTTCCGAATTCTTTCTGCATTGCCTCGGCTATTGTCTTCAGTGTTGTTCCAGACTTGAGTTTTCTCTTTATTTCATATTCCTGCACATTCATCACCGCTCTGACCGGCATCTAGCCTGTAGTCCTGTTCTGTGTAGAACGATCCCAGATTCGAGAGTTTCAGTTCTTCATGCCACACGTTTCTGCATCGGCAATCGAGTTTCCCAAGCGCGGATGCGTCCTGATGTCTTGAAAAATCGGCGATTGCATCAAGCACGCGTTTGTCGCATCTCCCGCAATTGTGAGATCCTCTTACAGTGCCTGCACCTGTTGGTTTGCTCATAACACGGATTCCGGCGTCTGCCGATCGGCGCAGCACTTCGACGACGCTCCAGAGCCATGGAGGTCTGTATGCCCCCCTCTTCCAGAGAAGTTCTACTACAGTATCTTTCTGTATGTTCGTGGGGTTGACGGAAACAGTGTGTGAATAAGGCGAAACCAGTTGTATCGTCCTCACGGCATCATCTATGGCATCTGCCTCGGAGACAAAGGGTGGTTTGAGCATCAGATAACTCTTGATCTTGAAACCCATCGAGTTCGCGAGTCCCGAGGTCCTCACGAAATGAGAAAAATTGGATGGTTTGTTGACCGAATAGTTGAGGACCATGTCGTTTGCACTTTCGAGTCCTACAGCCAGCATGATTCTGTCACTGAAGTCTGCAATGTGGCCGAGCGTCGTCGATGTGATGTATTCATGTCTGGTTTCAATGACGATACGTTCAACCCTGGAGGAGGCGTCTTCCAGTATCCTTTTCCTCAAAGCCGTCGAAATTTCAAATGTATCCAGGAAGCTGCCGGACGTGTATATCTTCAGCACTTTTTGGTCACTGAGGTTCTTGAGGGCACTCAAGTACTGTTGCCAGATGCTCTCTTCAGTGGCTGTGGAGGCGGACTCATTAGTATAGCCGCACATGCTGCAGCCCGATCTTATCGCCCACGAGCATCCTCGGGTGGCTAATATCACAACGAGTGCCTTACAGTCCTCGCCGTTTATGGACTCCTCCTCTGTCCAGCATGAAACATAGCTGTAAGGATCGAGATCTCTCTTTGCTCTGGAACGTTCGCGCGTTCCAGCTTCTCTCAAGCGGCGCAGCAAGGGCTGCGAAAGTGCAGTGCCATATCCAGCCTGCTGCAATGATGCCATACATCAACGACTAACAAGGCTGCAGTAATAAAATTTGCCCATGAACCTGTGGGACTCTGGCCTGCATGCGCAACACTCATGGCGTCAAGACAACAAAGAATTTTTCAGTTGAATGCCTGCAAAATTATTTACACAGTCAAACGATAGCGGCAGCAGATGAGCAGGGAAGAGAGCATAACCAACATACTGGATTATGCCCAAGAGATTGTTGCAGAGGCGGAGCTCAAGGAACTGCTTGAAAGCAAAGAGCGGCCAAGGGCATATATTGGTTTTGAACCTTCTGGATATCTTCATGTTGGAAGTTTCTTCATTACTTCAAGGATGATAAACCTCCTGCTCGATGCAGGCTTCGAAGTCACGATTCTGCTTGCGGACTGGCACGCATACATCAATGACAAACTCGGCGGTAAACTGGAAAGAATAAGGGATTGCGGAAAATACATGCAGGATGCCTTCTCGTTCGGAGCTGACAACAGAGGGGGTCTTTCCTTTGTCTATGCATCAGAACTCATCGGTGATAATGAGTACTGGGCAGATCTCATACGCAATGCAAAATCGCTCACCTTGTCCAGATTGAAAAGGGCCATGACCATCATGGGTAGGAGCGAGGATGAGGCCGAGATGGATTCTTCCAAACTAATTTATCCGTTGATGCAGGTGACGGACATCTTCAGGCTTCGCGTTGACCTGGCTTATGCCGGCATGGATCAGCGCCGTGCTCATATGCTAGCGAGGGAAGTGGCTGAGGCGCGTGGTCTGAAGAAACCGATTGCTCTTCACACACCGATTCTCTCCAGTCTCAAAGGTGCCTCCAGGATGGATTCGGTTTCCAAGATGTCCAAGAGCGATCCGGACAGCGCGATATTCATACACGATAGTCGCGAAGACGTTGCAAGGAAAATTGCAGGTGCTTTCTGCCCGCGCGAAGATGTGGCCAATCCTGTGCTCGACATATGCAGATACATCATCTTTCCTTACGTTGGAAAACTCGAAGTTAAAAGAGAGAGCAAGTATGGCGGAGACGTCGACTACGACAGTTACACTCATCTCAAAGAAGATTACGTTTCCGGCAGGCTGCACCCGAAGGATATGAAATCCTCCACGGCTCAAGCGCTCTGGAAAGTTCTGGAACCGCTGCACGCCCATTACTCAGACAATCCCTCGCTGCTGAAACTGGTGAACATTTCTGAAATTACAAGGTGACACGCGATTTCGTAGTTTCACACGTGAATCTGCCAATTCTGAGGAAATGTTTCAACATGTTCGACGAACCTGTGTCAGATGCACATGCTGACAGGACATACATGTTTCTGCAATATTTTCGCCGTGTTTCCGTAAAAATGCTGCGAACAATGGGCAAAGACGGCTTGGAGATACTGATGCAGCATCGCAGATGACCACTACGATAAACGGCGCACGAAACACACGTTCACCATGCACTCCGGCATATCCTCCAATATCTGGAGGGGCGGAATATTTCAACGCACTTCAATGAAAATGTGACAGGGCCTTTGACGAAGAGACCTTGTCAAATTTTCGTTGATATTCCATAGAGTAGAGTTCTCGGTAACGTCAGACCTCTACTCTATCAAAGATGCTGACGGAAGCCTTTAAGTCAACTTTTTCAAGCAAAAGTTGACAGGGTCACGAAGATATATAAACAGCAAGACTTTCGTGACTTGACGTTAGGCTGGTGTAAGACAGATGACTGTAATGCTTGCTGTTCCGAAGGAGATGACGCCGGGTGAGAGGAGAGTTTCAATTGTTCCCGACGTCGCTGCCAGACTTTCCAAATCTGGTTTTTCGATTACGGTGGAATCCGGAGCGGGCTCCCTTGCTTATTACGAAGATGCGGATTACGTTAAGGCGGGAGCGACGATTGTCAAGAAAAGGAAAGATCTGCTTTCTGCAGCCAGTATTGTGACCGTCGTGCAGCCTCCAGCAGCAGCGGACGTTGCCATGATGTCTCCGGGGGCAGTAATAGTGGGTTTCATGGCCCCCTTCAAGAATGTTGAAGGCATAAAGGCGATGAGAGACAGGGGAATCACCGCATTCTCCCTCGAACTCGTGCCGAGGATAACGCGTGCCCAGGGCATGGATGCCCTCTCATCCCAGGCAACGGTCGGTGGTTACAAGGCTGCTCTGATTTCAGCTGGCAGCACACCCAAGTTTTTCCCCATGCTCACTACCGCTGCCGGAACTATACGGCCCGCAAAGGTGCTTGTTCTGGGTGCCGGTGTCGCAGGGCTCATGGCTATTGCAACGGCCAAGCGGCTCGGAGCAATGGTTGAGGCATATGATGTGAGGCGTGCGGCCGGCGAACAGGTCCGCAGCCTTGGTGCAAAATTTCTCGAACTTCAGATTAATGCAGAAGGCTCCGGCGGTTATGCCAGGGAGCTGACGGCCGAGGAGAAGAAGCAGGAAGAGGCGATGGTTAAAGAAGCCGTTGCTCAGGCAGATGCAGTTATAACGACGGCTAATGTGCCCGGAAGAAAAGCTCCCAGGCTCGTTACGAAGGAGATGGTGCTCAGCATGAGACCCGGTTCCGTCATCATCGATCTAGCGGCAGAGTCTGGAGGAAATTGTGAACTGACGAAGCCGGACGAGACCGTGGTTGAAAACGGTGTCTCAATCATAGGTCCCTCAAATCTCCCCGGGCAGATTCCGTATCATGCCAGTCAGATGTATTCGAAAAATCTTCAGGCATTCCTTGGCCTGCTTGTTGATAAGGACGGAAAACTGGTGGAGGATTTCAGCGATGAGATACTCGCGGCCAGCCTTCTGGTTCACAAGGGAGAAATCAGGAACAGTTCTTCAAGAGAAATGGTGGAGGGAAAGAAGTGATATCGGAATTCTGGATTGCTCTCTATATAGTTGTGGTGGCCTCTCTCGCCGGTTATGAAGTAATATCACGCGTTCCTGTCATACTGCACACGCCGCTGATGTCAGGTTCCAATTTTATCCATGGCGTTGTGCTCGTCGGCGCAATGATTGCGCTCGGATATGCGACTACGCCTGTTGAGCAGGCAATAGGATTCATCGCAGTCGTCATGGGTGCGCTCAACGTCACAGGCGGATATGTTGTAACAGAACGCATACTGCAGATGTTCGAGAAGAACAAATCAAAGAAGAAGGGTGCATGAATATGTTCGATATATTCGATCCGGTTTACATCATCGCCGTCTTTTTCTTCATCGTCGGTCTGCACAGAATGAGCCATCCACTCACCGCAAGAAGCGGCATCGTCTGGGCAGGCGGCGCAATGCTTGTCGCGATACTTGTCACATTTTTCATGCCGGGAATGCGCAATCTTCCGCTGATGGTAATAGCTATGCTGATCGGCGGCGGTCTTGGCTGGTTTGCAGCCAAGAAGGTTGCAATGACCGATATGCCGCAGATGGTCGCCATTTACAACGGCATGGGTGGAGGTTCCGCTGGCGCCATAGCGGCAGTGGAACTGCTCAGAATCACCACAAACCCTGCCTTCGCAGCTCTTTCCGTGGCCGGCGCATTGATTGGAGGCATATCTATCGCAGGCAGTGTTGTGGCATTCCTGAAACTTCAGGGATGGATCAAACAGAGGCCGATAACCTATCCATTGCAGCAGCCGACAAACATACTCGTGCTGATTGTAGCCTTCGTAATGGGGGCTCTCGTCATTGATCCTGCAGTTGTTCACGGCGCATTTCAGCCGCTTCTGCCGTTCTTCATTCTCGCAATCGGATACGGTTTCCTTATGACCCTGCCGATCGGCGGAGCAGACATGCCCGTGGTGATATCGCTCTTTAACGCTCTCACTGGTCTTGCAGTCGCCCTAGACGGTTTCGCGCTAGAGAATTTCGCGATGGTCATCGCCGGCACACTCGTAGGCGCGGCAGGCTCAATGCTCACGCTGATTATGGCGAAGGCGATGAACAGATCTGTTTCAAACATACTCTTCGGAGCGTTCGGCGCAAAGGAGGAAGAGGGTGTGAACATAGCGGGCT
The DNA here is from genome assembly GCA_019721035.1 of Candidatus Sysuiplasma acidicola. NCBI lineage: Archaea > Methanobacteriati > Thermoplasmatota > Thermoplasmata > Candidatus Sysuiplasmatales > Candidatus Sysuiplasmataceae > Candidatus Sysuiplasma > Candidatus Sysuiplasma acidicola. The sequence continues at coordinate 45,932 of JAHEAA010000013.1, read as the reverse complement.
CACTCAAGCCCATTGAGGCCGACGATGTCGCTGTGATGCTAGCATACGCGAACAGCGTGATTATTGCACCGGGATATGGTATGGCAGTCGCGCAGGCACAGCAGAAGGTCAAGGAACTCACGGACCAGCTGGAATCAAGGGGAGTTACAGTCAAGTTTGCCATACACCCTGTCGCCGGAAGAATGCCTGGTCACATGAATGTCCTTCTCGCAGAGGCCGGCGTCCCGTATGACCGTCTGTTCGACAGGGATGAGATTAATCAGGAATTTCCCAATACCGATGTCGTGCTCGTGATTGGTGCAAACGACGTTGTCAATCCAGCTGCAAGGAGACAGGGCAGCCCGCTGTTCGGTATGCCTATACTCGATGTCGACAAGGCAAAGAACGTGATTATACTGAAGAGGGGGCAGGGAAAGGGTTTCTCGGGCATTGAGAATGAACTCTTCTATGCAGATAACGCCAAGCTGCTGTACGGAGATGCGCAGGAGACAGTAGGCAGACTCGTCCAGTCGCTCAAGAAACTGTGAATCGACAGAGAAAGCTCACTGCCGCCTGACCCTGCGCCTATGGGTGTCTGCTGACTCGCAGTTTGCGGGCATGCCGATCTGTTCAAGACATTCGGCAGCGCACGAATTCAGGATGGCCTCCAGTTCGCCTTCGGTGTTGAGCACTGCTGCTCCTGCATGTCCTCCGCACGTCCCGCCGAACCCTGCGGCTATTTGCCTGAAAAGTGCGACAAGGTTTATCGATGCTCCGGCCATCCGTGGTCCTGTACGTCCTGTTACCCTCACAGCGCCGTCGGATGACGAACCCACAAACGCCACATCACAGCCGGCCCCAAGAAGCGCGGAAGCGACGCTCGACTCGTATGATGAGGTGTGGCTGCAACACACCGTGTAGCCTCCTGCAGTTCTGAAAACCATTCTCTGCAGGCCCTTCAATATTGCTGTCTGCTCTGAACGTTCCCTCGCACTCTCAGTGCGTGACACCAAATCATCAAGCCGGGTTTGGGCTATTTCGAGCATTGCGGCACATTTTCTGAGGGTTGATGCCCCGCCCCTCCTGAAGCGTCCGGTGTCGAACACCATGCCGAGCACGAGCAGTTCCGCGGCCTCCTTCGCAGGTGCGAAGCCCGCCGCTTCCAGTACTTCAATAATGATTTCAGAACAGGACGGAGACTCCTGGTTTATGAGGAAGGCGTGTGCCGCAGAGTTTCCCGACATCTGATGATGATCGATTATCACAATTTCCATGTTTTCTATGCCAGGATACTCCGAAATCCTCGACTCGCTGGTGTCCACAAATATGACCCTGCGGGCGGACGACGGCAGGAGTCCTTCGTTCGTACGTATGCCATGCAGTTCAGCCTCGGCTGATGCAATCCTGTCGAGCCCGTACGGTGCCCACAGGTAATCTATATGGAACGACGAGGACAGGGCGTAGGCAGATGCGAGACAGTCAACGTCTGCACCAGGGTGCAGCGCGATGACTGAAGGTGTGCCATCCGCAAGCAGTCGGGCCATCGAAGAGGCGCTGTGGGCTGATCCGGATTTAATTTCCTTCATCCTTCTTCGGTCCGAGCTCCCTGCTCAACTCTTCCTGAAGTGACTGGTATCTCTCACGCAGGTGCTTTTCCTGCCTTTCAATTGATTTGACCCTGATATCCAGCGTCTCTTTCTGCTCGGAAAGTTCCTTTGCAACGCTCTCCCTGTCTTTCGCTCTGACCATGATGGAACCTATGTTCTTGTAGATGGTGGCATCGGCCTGAAGGTTCTTCAGCTCCTCCTCCGCCTTTGTCACTTCCTTAAGCTGTGCCTCAAGCTGGTATCTCTGGCTCGAAAGCACCTGGATCTGCTGCTGCAGCTGCTGATACTGATTTATCTGATTCTGCAATTTCGGGCTTATGTCGTTCATAGTGCCACCTCGGAGTTTTTCATGTTTTTCAACGATTGGAGAAGATGCAGCTCCTCTAAATAATTGCCTGAGCATCAGAATCAGTCAAATCCCGGCTTTGCGTATGAATGCGGGCAAATCAGGCGCTGCTGTTCGGTAACATCTTCAATACACCGAGTGCAACATTTGCCCAACGCATGTATGAGTTGAGCGATGCCCTGAGTGTGTGCAGGTCTTCAGCCTCTATGACTAGGCACGTCTGGCCCTCTCTGTCTTCCCATCTTACTCTGCATTTTCGCAGATCTTCTGTTTCGGGACCAAGTGCACGCTTCAGAAATGCGCCCTGCTCTCTAGGAAGACAGAATGAGAGCGTGTGCTTAACTTCCTTCATTTCGCAATGAGCTGCTTCTTCACGCTCGGCCTGTCTTTCACAAATATTTTCGAACCGCACTTGTCGCACTGAAGACCTACGGTGTTTACACCTGATCTTATCGGCTCACCGCATTTTATGCATTTGTACATTATTTCTCCACTTCCTCTGATTCGCCTTCGGTTTCCTTCTGCGGCATTATTATGTCCCTGAACTGTCCAACATAGGCTCTTGCTGCATACTTGTAATTGCAATGCCGGCACTGATATATTGCCGTGGACTGTCTCTTGACAGAGACCATGCCGCATCTCGGGCATGCAGATCCCTTTGCAGCTTCACGTTCCACTTCGAGTATCCTGGCCCTGATACGCACGCCATACCTTGGGCCAAATCTAGCGACCGATCCTGATTTTTTTGCCGAATTAGACAAGTTAGCACCTCACATTTTTTCCCTGACAGCCTTTCCTGCATCCACAGACATGGCTATGGCCTTTTTTACTTCCTCATAAGTGAAATGTCCAGAACCACCTTTCTGCATGGCCCTGATGTCTCCGTTCTCATCCGTTGCGACAGTAAGCCTTGCGGATGACACTTCGTCTTCTTCTAGGGTTGGGTCTAAAAGCAGTTTGTCTCCAATCTTGACTGTGGTGCAGGACACAGGTAAAGAGGAAAGCTTCAGAGGAAAGTCTTCTCCCTTCCCATGGCGTTTTGCAGGCACCATCGTGTGTTTCAGAGCGGAAACTGCGCCTATGGATGCCGCATCGAACAGGTTGCCGTCGTAGTCAAGCGGATAAACGTCAATGTAGAGTACCCAGACTTCCTCACCTGGCTTGATGCACAGTGCTTCCATATCAATCATCTGGCTCTCCCGGATACCCCTGTCCACAACACGTGAGAGTTCTATAGCCGAGGGTGAAGGGGGGCCAGTCTCAAAATTCTCCGAAGCCATGGGGATTAGTTCAACGTTTGTAGTCAGAACGCCCTTGTTCGGAGTGTCAGCGAATGGTTCTCCAACATCCATCTTTATACCGACAGCGACATCTGTATTGCCAATTCGCAACCTTGCGGATCCCTCGGCGCTCTCAACAACACTGTTTTCAATTGTAATCGATCTGAATTCGTCGAATCTGCGGCCATCGGTTCTAATTCCCCTCGAAAGCACGTTAGAAATGTGCCCTCTCTTCACGTCTGAAAGCGGACTCCTGGATGCCATGATCAGTTCGCCTCCTCTGTGCTGGGTTCGTCCTCAGAAGCCGCAACTCCGTACTTCCTCTTGAGCGCTTCCTGCTGAAGGCCGTAAATATGTGCACAGCCCCCTTTTGCAAGGTCGACGGCTCTGTCAAATTCCTCCTGTGTCATGTGACCATCCATCTGCAGAAGCAATATTTCACCCGTCCTGGGAAGATAAGCCAGCGGGAGATCGGCTTCACCGAAGTTGTCCTCCTCTTTGTTCAAATCCAGGACTACTGTGCCAGCAACTTTTCCTGCAGCGCAGGCGGGAACAAGGTCTCTCATCGGAATGCCTGCGTCAGCAAGCGCCACTGATGCCGCGGTAAGTCCGGCGCATCGCGTGCCTGCATTCGCCTGGAGTACTACTATGTAGACGTCAATCGAAGTTCTCGGGAACTGCTCCAGAAAAACGACATGCTCCAATGCTTCTGCGAGTATCTTGGAAATTTCGACGGATCTTCTGTCTGGTCCAGGCCTCTTTCGGTCATCCACTGAAAACGCGAGCATGTTGTAGTTGCACTGGACGATCGCCTTCGTCGGATCCTGAAGATGTCTGGGATGACACTCCCTCGGCCCGTAGACGGCGGCCAGTATCTTGTTCTTTCCCATCTCCACGTAAGCTGAACCGTCGGCTCTTTTCAGCACTCCGGCTTCGATCTTTATGGGTCTCAGCTCGTCCGCTTTCCTTCCATCGATCCTCTTTCCTTCTTCGTCTATCAGTTTAAGCCCTTCGGGCAAATCCATACTCATAACTTCACCATTACTGTGACAAAATTACACTCTTTCTGAACCGCCATTCCTCAGGAACTCCCTTACCTTGTCTGTGAGGCCATACGTCTGGGCCTCCCTGTCGATCAAATCTATCGCTTTGGCCACAAGTAGTACCTTTTCGATTGGGCCGTCAACCCAAATTTTGCCGTTACGGCCCACGACGATCTTGCATCCCGTTTCCGATTTGAGCATTTCAAGCATAGATCCTTTCTTTCCGATCACGCGTGGAACCTTCCCGAAAGGCACTTCGACGATGTGTCCGCCACTCAGCTTCCTCAAGCTCTGCTCCCGCATGGTCACCTGCACGTGCTTGGAGTCGTCGACGGACAGTATGGCAGCAGTCACGCTGTCCCCGATATCAAGATACTTTGCAGTGGCGTTGAACTCAACCTTCCATGGGGACTCCGAAGCGTGGAGCAGAGCGGGATACGGTGAGGAAATGTCAAGTAGCCAGCTAGATGTGTTTATGCCAGAAACGGTGCCGATTATCTCGTCTCCTGAAAGCGGTACATACTTTCCAGCAAGTGGAATCACGTCGACGAAACTCGTTTTTGCCGTTCTGAGTCCGAGTCTTGAGGCATAATACTGACCTCCCTTTTTGTATATGCCGAAGCCGGGTTTCTTGTTTTCGCAGTTTACCGATTCACCCGGCACTACGATTTCTCTGACACCGGCAGTGGACTGGGGCATAAAAATCTCATTCTCCGTTTTTTATTAAAACATGTTCTAATCGGGTACCCTATTTTAATATTTTGGTTTCCGCCCTTCCTTTCGTCTTCTGCCCCATCTTCTCGAAGAGGTCGGTTTGCATGCCGGCTGGAATTTCGAGGACGCAAACCCAGTGGCCATCGTTCAGCCACTCTTCCTTTGTTATCCTGCCCAGCGACACCAGATCTTCGTAACATCGGCCATAATCATCACCACTGAGCTTCACGGCAATCCTGGAATTTTCAAACCTTATCGGAATGAGCGGTCGCAAGGCGTCGAGCACTTCCTGGACCTGTGAGTCTGCTGACCTGAATGGATCTATTCTGACCCGTGCCTCCTCCATCGCAGCTTCGATTCTTGCCAGTGGATGTGGTGTATGTGTCTGAGGATTAATGGCATTTCTGGCAATCGTTGCGGCTACCTGCTTTCTCTTGGTCTCAGCCATGATGTGGCGCTGTTCTGTGGTGAGCTGCACCTGTCCCTTTTCAAGTATGATGCGGGAAATCGTTCCCACATCATCAGTACCGAAGAATTCCTTCAACTTCTCTTCGGATTGTTTGGAACCCTTCTTGGCGTCCTTGAAGATCTCTTCAACTGCCATGTGTTTGGCAACGTCTACCTCCTTTCCTTCTTTGAGGTATTTGACAATCTTTGGATCAATCAGTATTTCGAATGTCTCGCCTTTATATTCATATCTGCCCACGATGGCATCATCTAGATCTACCATAGACGCGCACCGACTGAGCCGCAGGTAGCCTTATCAGGCGCCCACCATCTTAACGTATTTTTCAACCTCTGCAGGTTCGAGTTTACGGAAATCCTTCCCGACTGTCACCAGACCTATCTCTATCGCCTTCGGATTAAGATCCTCTTCGGTTGCCTTTTTCAGGCCTTTGAGTGCGAGCACCAGCGCTTCTTCTACCGACAGTTCGTCCTTGTAGTTTTCCTCGAAGAAATCCATCACAACATTCCTGCCAGCTCCGATAGAACTCGCCTTGTACGAGGCGAGGCCCCCGCTCGGATCAGTCTCGAAAAGATGGGCACCACTATCGTCGACGCCGGCAACAAGCAGAGATGTCCCAAACGGTCTCACTCCGCCGTACTGTGTATATTGCTGTTTGTAGTCGCATATCCTTTTGACGAGTGCCTCGATGCCGATCCTGTCACCATACGTTATCTTGTTCACCTGAGACATCACACGTGCGTTATCAACAAGCACTCTGGCATCTGCTACCAGACCCGATGTCGCACAGCCTATGTGGTCATCTATCAGGTAAATCTTTTCCATGGACGAAGGTTCCATGAGTTTGCTCGCTATGCGTTTGTCGACTATGAGGGCAACACCGTCCTTGAACTTCACCCCGACGGTTGTCGTGCCGCGTCTTACTGCCTCTCTTGCATACTCCACCTGAAATAACCGGCCATCCGGTGAAAAGACCGTGATTGCCCTATCGTAAGCCATCTGTCCCGGCTGCATTATTTAACCAACTCCGAATATGACATGTGTTCCGGAGCTGCTTAATGTATTTAGGCATAAAAACTCTTCTTCCCTGCCGAGTTCGGGAAAAGACCACCGCCTTGTTCGTCGAACTAAGGGCGCTCAGAGCTTGGATTTGAGTCCCTTGAGTGTTCCGGAGGCACAGAGCGTCCTCAACGAATACGGTCCATGGTTGCAGTTGAGTGCTCTGACAACGGTTCCAAGTCTGTCGTGGCTGCATCTGATCACCGCTACATCGTTCTCTACATAGATCAGTTTGACCTGGGCACTCGCATAGATCGTCCTGTCCATGCAAAATTCTATCACTCTCGATGCTTCGCCTCTGTTCCTTGGAAGAGGTTCCAGCTTCACTGCGACGTACCTCTTCCGGCCGCTCTTGTCTCTGACAGTCAACTGAAACGCAGTCTCTTACCGCCTATTTAACAAAGTCGACGCCTTTCTCTTGCACGTTTCCCTGAGATAGCATGAAAGGCGATCTGACGCCTGTTATCACGACAAGCACCTTGATTTTGCCAGATGATTCCGGTTCGACACTGCAGCCCCAGATGATCCTCGCCTTGGATCCCATGGCAGACGAGGCTGCTTCTGCAACTCTTTCCGCCTCTTTCAGTGTCATATCCTCGCCACCGACCACTCGTATCAGTGCACCTCTCGCTTCCCGTATGTCGACGTCCCCAAGAAGCGGGGACGACAGTGCCTGTCTGAGCGCATCCTCGACCCGTTCATCTTTCGGACCCGAGGACTCCCCGATGCCTATCATGGCAACACCTCCGGAGCCCATGATTGTTTTTATGTCGGCAAAGTCTATGTTGACGAGACCGGGCTTTGTGACTATTTCAGTAATGCCTTTGATGCACTGTGAAAGCACTTCATCCGCGACCCTGAATGCTGCATCCAGTGGCAACCGCGGCACAATCTCCAGAAGTTTGTCATTTGGAATGACAACCGTTGTGTCAGCGAAGTTTCGCAGTCGCTCGAGTCCGCGCAGTGCATTCTGCATCCTCATTGCCCCTTCCGCCTTGAAAGGAAGCGTGACTACGGCCATGACCAATGCCCTGTTCTCCTTTGCTATCTGCGCGACGACGGGTATAGATCCAGTTCCGGTTCCTCCGCCCATCCCTGCTGTGATGAAAACGATGTCGTCGTGTTCAACATACTTCCTGATGTCTTCCCTTGCCTCTTCTGCGGCCTGGTTTCCCACTTCTGGTATGGCACCAGCTCCCAGTCCCCTTGTCAGTCTTCTGCCGAGCAGAACTTTATGAGGTGCATTAAGTAGCAGCAGATGTCTCGCGTCTGTGTTGGCAGCCACTAGAGAAGCACCGAATATTCCCGACTGATGCAGCCTCCTTATTGTATTTGATCCACCCCCGCCGCAGCCGAATATGCTTATCCTCACTTTCAGTGATTCAACTAAGCGCATCAGCTCTTCGTCAGTAGCGTCTGAAAACGTTCCATCTGTCCTGTCCTGATTGACCCTTAAGGCATCCTCGACTATCGATTCCATTCAAATCCCATCCCGAGAAAGGTAGTTTATGAGTAATGCTTCGGATGTATTTAAAACATAAGGCGATTGTCTGACAATCGTCATGCGCTTTCACGCACAAAATGCGATTTATCGCATGTTTTCAAAGGAGTCGCAAGCAGTCGCATTCATTGCGTTGCGTATTCTGTTGGTTCATCGTTGCATTTCCTCACTGGATCATGATAGGACTCCTTTTTTCATCATTTATTCACTCACTCCCCGGAACACGAATCGTCCAGACGAAAGCAACCTCGCTCGAGTGTATTGTGATTATTGCCACTCCCCTTAGTCAGTCTGCGAATCCAACAACGTGACCCCGACTGTTCCATACGTCGTTGGATTGTTGCATTCGAAAAACAGATTCTCAAAATTTATATAGTAAAAATTCAATTGCTGACTATACTAACTAACATTAGTATATTGAATCTGCATGAGGGGAAAAATGAACAAGTTAACCTTAGCTGTGGTAATTGTGGCGGTAGTTATTGTAGTGGCTGGTATCACCGCGGGCTTTGTGCTCACGAAGAAGACACCGACAAAGACATCGATTGTGTTTTCAGGCTGGGTTTCAAGCGGAGCGGAGTATACATTCGATCAAAAGATGGTATCTACTTTCAATTCACAGCACAGTAATATCTCTGTGGTCTTTGAGCCAATCACCTCCAATTATTACGCATCGCTTTCAACGAAGTTTTCAACAAACACAGCGCCTTCTGTGTTCTATATGGAAAACAATGTCCTGCCTGCCTACGCTAAGGCAGGCTACCTGCTGAATCTCACGCCGGTCCTCTCCGCAAACACTTCGTATGATCTCCAGGGATTTGTTCCAAACATAGTCAACACATTCCATTACAAAGGCGGACTGTATGCTGCCCCGAAGGACTGGAATCCTCTTTTCATCTATTACAATAAGGCAATATTCAACCAAGAGCACGTGCCTTATCCCTCAAATCTTACCGCATGGAACTGGACAACAATGGTAAGCACGCTCACAGCTCTCAAGAAAAATATATCATCGCTTCCTGGTGGAGGCAGTGGCTACTATCCGATGGTCATTGGTCCGCAGTTTGCAAGGATATTGGCGTTCATGCATCAGGCGGGAGGCCAATGGATAAACCAGGCGGGCACCGGTGCTTCAAGCAAGAGTGCAGGACTCCTGTCTGCTATCAATTTCTGGTACGGATTGTATGCGAAAGGCCTTGCGGGCCTTAATAGCAATCTTTCCGCAGGCTGGAACGGTGGAGATTTCGCGACCGGCAAAGTGGGAATGGTCATGAGCGGCGGATGGACCGTTCCAGTTGCAACCGGAAATGGTTCTTTCTTCAAGTCCAATCCGCAGGATCTGGGTTACTACCACACGCCATCCGGTGTTCAGAACGGCACCATGATGTTCAGTGTTGGACTCGCAGTCAACAGTCATCTCACCGGAACAAAAAAGTGGGCGGCTGAGCAGTTTGTGGAATACTTCACCGGACCTGCCGGAGAGCAGCAGTGGGTGAGCTTGGGCCTGGCTCTTCCTTCAAGAACTGCGATTCTGCAGAGTTCGACCTACGCGGCGGAACAGCCGATCCTTGCCTACGCCGGCAGCACTGAATTCCCGTATGCCTATGGGTGGAACTACAACACGACCAACTTCAGCGCTGCCGAGTCGGGAGCCCACACGATAATCGTTTCACTGTTCGCAGGAAAGCTAAATCCAACGCAGGCGTACCAGCAGATACTTGCCGAAACAAATTCGAGCTTGGCCGGTTCTTCGTCACTTTGACGCCAGTTGACGGGGACGGGATGATATGTGGCTGCGGACGCAGCGATGCGGCGGAGATTCTGGGCAGTGGTCAGAGTTCGTGATGCTGGCAGCAAGCTGGAAAGCAGAACGGCATATCTCCTGATAGCCCCTCTTTTTATTCTTCTGGGTTCTTTTGTTTTTTTCCCTGCAATATTTTCTTTTTACGTGAGCCTTTTCCATTATGACCCTTTCAATCACAATATCTATTACGTGGGATACAGCAACTATCTGAGTGTTTTTAACAGTCCTCTCTTTCGAATCGCAGTTATTAACGTCCTGATTTATGCTGCCGTTGTTGTCACGATTCAGACATTCCTCGCATTCAGCCTGGCTCTCCTGTTTAACAGAAGGTTTCTCGTTTCCAAAGTTTCACGTGCCTTTGTCTTCCTTCCGGCAATCACGTCATCTGTTGCAATGTCGATAATTTTCATATGGTTTTTCTCCAAACAGGGTCTGTTGAATTATATCCTCGCGCCGCTTGGAGTAGCACCTGAAAACTGGCTCTTCAGCACAACATATGCCTTTCCCTCCATCATGATGCTCAACATCTTCTCAACTTCTCCTTATTTCATGATCATGTACCTGGCGGGACTCCAGTCGATTCCCTCTCCAATAATGGAGGCGGCGGCCATTGATGGTGTTGTCTCTCCATGGTCAAAGTTCAGATACTTCTATTTCCCAATGCTCACATTCACGACTCTATTTGTTGTCATACTGGGCATAATAGGCTGCATACAGCTGTTTGACCAGGTCTTTGTCATGACTGATGGTGGACCTGCCTATGCAACCTATGTGCCGATGATTTTCATATTTAATCGGGCTTATCTTTATCCCGGTATGATCGGTGTCAGCGCTGCGGCTTCATTCATGCTTTTCATCATCATAATGACAATAACTGTTGCCCAGCGCAACTTCCTGAAGGAGATGAAATGGTGACGCTGTGGCAGAGATTGCGTCCTGTTCTGGAAAGGATCAGACGGAGCGTAATGAGTGATGATGGGAGTAAAGATTTGGCCATCAACAAACTGGGCCCGTTCAAGCGTCTTGTTCTCATGGCGGCCATGATAACTGTCGCAATAGTGTATGTTATTCCGTTTTACTGGATGGTCCTCAAAGCTTCAAGGAACAGTATTCTCGCTAATTTCCCTCCAGATCTTAACCCTTTCTCCAGGACCAGTGTCAATAATTTCATAAGCAACATCCATCAGGTCTGGGGATTCGGCAGCTTCCCTACGTGGTATTTCAACAGCATACTTGTTTCATCGATAGTGGTCACGTCGAGTGTGATGGTCGGCGCAATGGCTGGTTACGCATTCGCCAGATTGAAATTCAGGGGCAGGGACGTACTCTTTTATGTTGTTCTGGGCACGTTGATGATTCCTTTCCCGGTCATACTCATAGCATCCTACGTATTCATGGTGGACATAGGGTGGATAAACACTTATCAAGGACTGATTCTGCCTCAGATTGCATCCGCAGTCAACGTCTTCCTCATGCGTCAGTACTTTCTCACCATTCCATCTGAAATTGAGGACGCTGCCAAAATAGACGGCCTCAGACCATGGCAGATATTTTACCGCATTTCCGCACCTCTTGCGAAACCGGCATTTGCGGCAAGTGCGATTTACACATTCATCGGTTCGTGGAATAATTTTCTTTGGCCCCTGCTGGAGGCACAGACTGTCAACTACTGGACCATTCCTCTCGCGCTCAATTTCTTCAAGGGTGCGAATGGCACTCAGATATACTGGAATCAGATGATGACTGCAGACATACTCGCACTGATTCCCACATTCATAATTTATATGATATTCGAACGCTACTTCATTCAGGGCATTTCCCTGACCGGAACAAAAGGTTGAAAATATGGGTGTCAACGTCAACAATCTGGTAGTGCAGTACGGCGAAACAAGAGCCGTTGACAATGTGAGTTTTGAAGTCCGGGAAGGCGAGTTCCTGGTCATTCTTGGGCCATCCGGCTGCGGGAAAACCACGATTCTGCGCTGTATTGCGGGGCTCGTCGAGCCTACTTCCGGCGAAATCATTATCGACGGCAGAGTCGTTAATGGCGTCTATCCTTCAGAGAGAAACATCGCCATGGTCTTTCAGAATTATGCGCTGTATCCTCACATGACAGTGCACGACAATATAGCGCTGAATATGAAGATGAAGAAGATACCCAAACAGGAAATTGAGAGACGCGTCATGGACGTTGCGTCCAAGCTTCAGATACAGGAGCTCCTTCAAAAGAAGCCAAGACAGCTCTCGGGAGGTCAGGCCCAGAGAGTCGGACTTGCCAGGGCAATGGTTCGCGATCCGGTCGTCTTCCTCATGGATGAGCCTCTGTCCAATCTCGACGCAAAGCTTCGAAACGAAATGAGGGATGAAATGAAACGCTTTCAGAAGATTACCGGAAAATCCATCATATATGTTACACATGACCAGATTGAGGCCATGACTCTCGGTGACAGAATACTCGTACTCAATCACGGGAAGGCTGTGCAGATCGATGAGCCACGCAAACTCTTTGACGCGCCCAAACACCTCTTTGTAGCAGGTTTCCTGGGAAATCCGCCGATGAACATTTTGCAATGTACAATCAGATCTGCAGGTGCAGGCAAATACGAATTGCAGTTCGGCACAAACAGGATGTCACTGAAATCAACCGATAATGTGGGGCCGGCTGCTGAGATGTCAATAGGCTTTCGCCCCACAGACGTGGTAATCTCGGACGACGGCCCCTTCACCGCATCTCTCGAATATGTGGAACTTCTCGGAACAGAGATGAACGCCCATTTCAGCATCGGTGAGGGACGATTCATTGCGAGGCTGCTCCGTGACGAAATTACGGAGAAGCTCTTTCAGATGAAGAACGGCAGCGCGGTGTCATTCGGCGTCAGGGGAAACAGGATTTTCATATTCGATGCAACCAGCGGCCAGCGATATAATGCAACATTCAGTTCCACAGATGCGTGAGGTGCGCACATTAGGTTACGAAGGAGCATGACGTTCGATGGATCAGAACAGTGTAGAGTCAGTGTTTCGAAGAGAGTTCGCGCGCTGCAGGAAAATGAGTGACAGAGACAATTCACGGGTGATGGACGCGTGGGTGGTCGAAAACCGTCCTGAGCTGCGGCGCGGCGATTATCTTTCATTCGTCAAGGGAAGGAAGTCACATTTTATAGTGCTGCAGAATGGCAGCATCAACACGGCACCCTCAGGCAGATTCAGGACCGGCATCTGGTTCGGTGGCGAAGGGCATATTTCATCGTTCAACATGCATGTTTCCGGAAAAAGTTGCGCTGCCGCGTTCAGAAAACAGGTCAGGACACCTGCATACACTTACAGAGAGTATGAGGGTTTCGAACGTATCGACTTCGCTCCATTCGACAAGAACGCCATCGCATTAGCACTCCTGTTCCGGGAACCCGGTACCGCTGTTATTGAAATGACAGTGAACCACATGATGATGTGGCCGGAGAACAGAATGGAGAGCGAGTATGTTCTTTCGTGCCCGTCACCCGGCAGATATGGTGTGAAAAGCCCTCTGTCTGAGACGAGCATTGCGGTCGGCGGTGCGAAATCTGACGCATCGCTCGATGGAAACATGCTGAGAGTCACAATACGCGGCAGAGCTTTCTGCCTCATTTCCATAGGGATGCGTGGAAGCAGTGTGGATGTCGCCGATTTCGCGAGGAACATGGATTACCATTCCTCAATTCTCAGGGACTGTGTGCTTGTAACGCCTTCATTCGAAATGAATAAATACTTTCTTTGGGCCAGACACGACATTCTGGAATTGTTTTCGGAATCCAGCCAGGGAAATGGATTTTTTGCTGGCATGCCGGAATTTTCATGGTTTTTCGGTCGAGACGGGGAGTGGATTAGCATGGCGGCGATCGAGTGCGGGTTGCACGAACTTGCACGAGCACAGCTGGATATGCTGGCAAAAAATTCCGAAGGAGGGCGTATTCCGCATGAAATACCACTTACGGGTCACAATGAAAATCAGCATTACGGTCTGAGCGGGGATGTGCTGCCCACCAGATTCATGTCTGCGGACAGCACTCCTCTCTGGATCATGGCTACGTTGAAGCTGGAGAAATGGCACAGAGTCGGAGAACAGGAGGAGATGCTGAAAAGAGCCGTGGATTTCTGCATATCGTGCGACAGAGACGGAGACGTGCTTATCGAAAACAGATTCAAGGAAGGACTCATAGGCTGGCCGGAATCCTGGTCATCCTATCGTGACGGCGCGTGTATTGACGTCAATGCATGGTGGTTAAAGGCGCTGGAGGAGTACGCGGAAACACATCCCGAATATGAAAAACTCGCCAGGAAGGGTATGAATAACTACATCTCCACGTTCTTCCGGCTCGACGGGGAAAATCTCACTGTTCTGGACTCAGTAGACAGGAAGATACAGAGAAAAATCAGGAGCCCGATGGAGATCGTACCGGCGATATACTGGAAGAGCGACCTTATGCGATCTCTCGTTGCCTCGCTGTCCGGGGCGGACATGATCACACCATGGGGTGTCCGTTCCATGGCATCCTCCGATCCGATGTATGACCGGGGATACCACACAGGCGAAGTCTGGCCACTGATGACCGGATGGTTTGCTATGGCTGCATTCAGAAACGGCTTTGCCGATTTGGGCTCCAGCCTCCTCGAGTCTTTCCCCATGCTCGCATTTTCCAGTCCGGAGCCGGGCAGGGTCGGCGAAACCTATCATCCTGAATATATACATTCGATGGGCCAGTTCGCCCAGGGATGGTCTTCTTCGCTCTTTGTTCAGGCTGTGATAGAAGGGCTGTTCGATATAGATCCGGACGGCAGCGAGGGTGCTGCCGGTTTGACGCACTTCATGAACGCACATCTGCCTGACGGATGGTCATATATGAAACTGAGGCGCGTTTCCTACAGGGGAAGGCTCTATGATGTGTCGGTAACTAGAAAAGGTCTTAGTGTGATTGACTCAGAGCCCGGTATGACAGATGAAGCCGCAAACAGGAAGTCTAAGAGTCGCGCTCACAGGCAGTGAGCGTATCGCGCTCGCAAATGAGTATGCTTATTTCTGTGGTTTCGCAGATTTTTCAGCCAGGCCCATGGGTTTTCACCTGCCGGGTGAAATGGGCGGTCTCTGGGACCCGCCGTTGCGGCTGTTCAGTGGTATAGACGTCATGTCGCAGGGCAGAAGGATGATGCCATCCGGTCTGCTCGTCAAGGCGTCATGGGTGGAATTGGATTACGGCAGCTTCGGCGTCGACATCAGCATGCCGGAACATGTGCTCATGTTTATAGAAGTAAAAAATGCGCGTGGCCTCGATGTTGAGATCGGTTTCGACATGAATCTCCACCCGATATGGCTCAGCGATTTCGACACCCGCTGCACGACGGAGACGCGAAAGGGAAAAATGTCACTCAACATACCGTCGATGGGGCGAACATATGTGCTGGAGACGGACGCGCGTGATCTTTCAGCCTGCGGCGGAAATGTGCGTGTCGGAGACAACAGGAATTTCAGTTTGGCTCTGTATCGCGTCACTGGAAGCAACCACATTGGTGCCAGGGCTGCTCTAAAACAAACCGCGGCTAGGCATCAGAGGCATGCCTGTGATACAGTTCTGGAGAACGTCGACGGACAAATCTCGGAAGCGTTTCTCTGGGCAAAACACAGTCTAAGGACGCTCACGCACAGACAGGAGGGAATAGGCAGGGGACTTACCGCAGGCTACTGTGACTTCCCATGGTATTTTTCGATAGATTTCTTCTATTCAATCGATGCGCTGCTTGAGACGGGCATGTGCTCTGTTGCCAGAGACACACTCAGGCTGTTCATCCGTTACGCGAGGCGCCAGGGGGGAAGAGTCCCTCATGAGCTTGTTACAAACGGCGTGATATACAATCCAGGTGATCTCGAAGAGAGCGCCATGCTCAGCACGGCAGTTCTGAGGTACGTCTCATGGGTCGGCGACGCACATTTTGCAAGAGCCCATTTCAGGGACTGTCTCGCATCACTGGATTTTGTGAATTCGATGCAATTCAAGGGCCCGGGAATAATGGAGGACGCGGCGCGCGGAAGTTCCGTGGAGATAGACACGCTGTGCTACTTCATAGAGGGTGTGGAATCGCTTCAGGCTCTCAGGAACATGGCCTTCGACAGAAGGTCTTCGGCCTTTTCCTCAGAAATGGCAGAACTCAAAAGAGCGTCGAAAGAGGCGTCGAGGATTGTAAACGCGGTGATGTGGAGCAATGAACTCTCCACCTATGCAAACCGTATGACGGACGGCGTGCCGGAACAACTGGGTTTCTGGACATCGATCGTTCCTTTCCTTACGGGCGTCGCATCACCGGAGCGATATCGCCGCTTCTCCGAATCTGAAAACGGTTTGAAGAGTATGACTGGAAGAGACGGCCTCCTGATCGGTTCCGGAATACTGAAGACAATGGCAATACAGAACGGGTTGATGTCGCTCGCGGCATCAAGGTATGCGGATATTGAAAATGCCCTTCTCTTTTATATGCACAATGTGCGGCATGCAGGCGAGTTCATGCCCGGCGTTGTACCGGAGATATTCAACGATCCTGCAGGATGCTACATGCAGGCATGGTCATCGGCAGCAATTATTCATCCGCTTGTCGGCGGAATTCTCGGCATAATACCAGACGGCGGAAGACTGCGGGGCGGAAAGAGGGCAGGCAGCACGCTGGACGGATTGAGGATAAGCGGATTGCCGTTCAGAGGCAGGAAATACAATTTCGAGGTTGTGCAGGGTGTGGTGGTGTGCCGTCCGCCGGTGCGGCAGCGCGCTGCCTCCCGTCGCTGACGCGACGACATTATTTCGCAGATTCCAGCACTATAATCTCTGCCTCTATGTCTTCGACCATCGAGTTGTAGCCCCCCACGACAAATTTCTGTCCTTCCGATTCAACTGTAAAATTGACGACGTCCGGACTCGCCTTCACATCCGTAACAATGCCTTTTATTGATATGAGGCTGTCATCAATGCGGCGGCGTCCCCTGACGGATACCGTGACCTTCTTTTCGCTGGAAAACAGCTTCAGCAAGTCGTTGACCGCCAGTCTCTGCGACGAGTACGTGGCAGGTATGCTCAAATCCCTCTGGAACAGCGTGCTGGAAGCGTACCATGCGTTGAAGAAGGTGTGCATCAGGAACCACGACATGTCCACATCGTTGAAAACATAACCGTAACGTCTTTCAGTAGGAAGCAGTGCTATCTTTCTCGGCATGAATGTGGTCCCGCTCACATCGCCGATTATCGAGAAGAACTGGCCCAGTTCTGCATACCTTATTTCACTGAACAGGGCAGCATCCCTCTGCAGGAACTCATCTTCGTATCTCTTCCTCTCGACTCCAAAAACGAGTAGAACTGCCTTCAATCCCTCTTTGACCCTCCTCGACAGCGTGCCGTAGAATTCGGGAAGCAAATTCGGCATGGACTCTATGCATACGGTGTCGTTTGCCTTGGCTATCACAGAGCGTGAGTTTATGACGAAACCCCTCCACTGCCTGCTGAACCACATCGATGGTACATTGTCTCTTGATTTTCTTCCGGAATGCGCCCAGTTCAGCAGTTCATCCCTGTTTTCCTCGAGTTCTCTGGAGATGTTCTCCAGTATCAGTTCTGCGTCTATCGGCAGGTACAGTTTTGGTCTGCTGTCCTGTATGTTTATGAAATTCTTGCGCTCGAGACCCGATGTTATGTCGTACAGCTGAGGCTGCCTGAGATTCAGTTTCCGCAGAAGATCCTTGGTCGTGGCTCCCCCCTGCTCGACCAGGAACTTATAGACAATCGACTCATTCTCTGAAAGACCTATGCTTCTCAGCAGTTTAAGCATCGAACCATTTTCATCTTTCAGGCCCTTCACCCTGCTGGATTAATGCCGCAAACTTTATTTTACTTTTGTAAATTGTAAACTTCGTCAAGCGGTGTCTAAATACATCCTGCAGAAGCCGCAGTACATCTTTTCGTCTATTTCGGAACCGCACTCAGGGCAGGACGGCGCCAGAGGCATGCCGCATCTGCAGGCCAGCATACCGGCCCGTTCGAAGTTACCGCAGGCATCACACCGTATCAGTGCAGTGTTCTGTTCACCGAACACTGCAGCACAACACCTGCAGAAACGATCCTCTTCGGCGACTGCCGTGCCGCAGACTGGGCAGAGATAGCCATGAAGGCTTTCGAGATGGTACCCGCATGATGTGCAGAATGTGTCTTCAGGGGGCAGTGAGTGTTCACAGTTCATGCACCGGAAATCCGTCGCCACGGGACTTCCCTGAATCTGTGCAAATTCTGCAAACTTGGGCACCCAGGCCGCCGCAGTAATCACGTGTTTCGCATCGCCTGCTTTTCCGCACCTGAGACAGGTCTCGCCTGCAACGTAACACCCCCTGTGGTAGGAAGCTCCGCATTCGCAGAAGAACGGATCCTGACACGAACTCATGAGGCCAAGACAGGTGTAACACGTCTTGGGCGACGGTCCGACAATCTTGGGTCCGAGGAGTCGCAGTCTCGTCGCAACCACGAGCTTCCTGGCGGTAGCAACGAACTGTGAAACCACCGCTGGCCGTGCGAATAAACCAACATTTTTCATGTGTTTTGCTCAACTCCCTATTCCGGACCCTTATGGTTCATGTCTGATAGAAATGTTTCGCACAATGTTGTTTTCAAACACCATCTTGTGGAACAGTGAAAATTCAAGCAGCAGTCCGCGTCTTTTTAAGATTTTCACTGAGCGTTCCAAGAAATGTGCCATCAAGAAGATACAACTTCCCTTTGCCGGTTCTCACCAGTCCATTGCTGAACAGTGGTCCAAGTACCTTGCTTCCAGGTTTGTTGATGGGTGTTCCGGTGAGCAGCGGATTGAATGCAGGCAGTATGATGACCTCTTCAGGCAGCTTGTCGTACCGATTCGTCGGATCCTTCCTGCTCATCGGCGCACGGAACCAGCACTTTTCCACATAGCGGTTGTCCAGTGAATCAATGAATTCTACAGCTGGATGAATGTGGCCCATGATCAGCGTACCCTCGTTCATCATCGAACGTAGGGGCCATGTGTGTCCATGGAAAAATGAGAAACCGGCCAGCGAGAAGCCTGCTGGCGGGTGCACTCTTATTCTCTGCGGCATCATTCTGACAATCATGCCGTCGTGATTTCCCGGGATTATGTCTATGCGATGGTAGATATCCAGCAGGGATGACATGAATGCCGGTATCTCGGACACAACGTTTTGTGCAATAATTTCGTGTCTCAGGTCACCGACTATTATGAGGTGGTCGGAATGCGAAGAAAGCTTTGAGAGGTCTTCAATCATCTTTTCGGTTTGAGCTGCAATAAGTATCCCTTTCTTTTCAAGCTCGTTACCCAGGCCTATGTGCAGATCGGCAATGATGAGCATGTCTTCATCAGATCTCGCTATAAGCGCAGGGTATCCTGCCACGGGCTCAGAGGTTCCTCGGCCCTCTTTCAGACACCCCACCTCAGCCGTTCTGACAGCGGCGCCGGCAGACCGTGCTTCATATTATTGGAAATAATCTCTTCGACATCGTACGGCACTCTAATTATGCTCTGCTTCGATTCCGAAAGGACAACGCACGAAGCCCTCGCATCGCCGTCCCTGGGTTGTCCGACTGAGCCTGGATTCAGGACAGTGGCCGATGACATTCGTTTTACGAATGGTATGTGTGTATGTCCAAGCACCGTGAAGGGTTTGCGGGAGTATGCGGCGAGACGTTCGTCGACCAGATCTTCGTATGTATAATCGTCCGGCCAGAATGGCGAACCGTGGAATATCGCTATTTCCCCGAGTTCCGCACTTTCATGAAGACTCTTCAGGAAGTCAATATTTTCTGGCTTGAGCTGAGAAACAGTCCACCTTAACGCTGTAGCTGCGAGTGCATTCATGCTGGTGTAATCTTCCCTGGCGGCGCTGCGGTCATGATTTCCGAGAATGCAAGTGGTTCCCCTGTCTCTGAGCAATTTTATCACCTCATTCGGCATAGAATTGTAGCCAACAATGTCGCCAGCGCAGAGGATGTCGTCTACTCCCTCTGCATCCAGACGGCGCATGACTTCCCTGAGTGCAGGGTAATTGGAATGTATATCCGAAATTACACCGTACTTTTTCATCTGTTGTTCTCCAGTTGAGAAGCTAGAACTTCAGGTATGGCTTCAATGACATCGCTTGCGATCATGCCGAATGACTTCCTGCCAAAGCACAGATCACCTGCGCAGCCGTTCATATAGGCTCCGAGTCTTGCCGCATTGTATCCATCCAGTCCTTTAGACATCAGAGCGGTAACGACGCCTGCAAGGACGTCTCCAGTTCCTCCCACTGTCATTCCTGGGTTTCCGGTGTCATTCAATCTGACGCGCTTGCCGTCACTTATTATGTCGACGGCGCCCTTCAGTAGTATCGTTGCGCCTAGTTTTGCAGCCCATTTAATCACCGTCTCCTTCCTGGAATCCAGGTCATCATCAAGACGCACGCCCGTGAGTGCTGTGAATTCGCGTGCATGGGGTGTTATCACAACGTCCTTTCCGGAAAGTATGGAGTCGTGCCTTCCCGCAACCTCTATGCCGCCGGCATCTATGACAAGGGGGGATGAAATGCGAGCTATGAGTTTCCTGATAAACTCCGCGGATGACGCATCGGTTCCGGGACCGACAAGCACAGCACTGCTCTTTCCGATCCAGCTCATGATGTCGTCTATACTGTCCGGAGAAAGTGATCTATTTCCTGCTGGAAAGGCCATGATTGACGGTGAGAATGAAGCAACTGTCTGCACAAAGTTGCCGGGAACGAACGTGTAGACCAGATCGGCACCCGTTCTGTACGCTGCAATCGATGCAAAAACAATCGCTCCGCAGAAGGCTCCTCCCCCTACCACGGTGATAACACCGTTGTTACCCTTATGCGAAGCACGTTTCGGTACCGGATAGAGTTCCATCTCTCCCGGCCCGGTATATTTCATGGCTCTTTCCGGAATGCCTATGTCCACAGTGATGATGCGGCCGCTGTTTGACTCGTTCATGCCTGATTTCGTGTCCATGAAAGTGACTGTAACGTCCGGCGATACGCGTTCGTCGTAGGGAAATCCCGATGGAACATCGACAGAGAGTACAGCAGATCCGTTTCGTCTTGCTTCATTGATCATCTGCACGATTTTCAGGAACTCACCCGAAGGCGGTCTGTTTATGCCAGATCCCAGAAGGCAGTCGACAATGAGCGTCTTCTTCATCTCCGGTGATTCGAGGATGGATGCGTCCCTCACGAGACCGGAAACCCTGTCGAGTTTCTCCTCAAGGTCCGGTTTGCGCTGTATGCCGGGTCCACCGACCAATATCACAGACACGTCGCGTCTGCGAGATAGTATGAATGCGGCGACGAATCCGTCACCGCCGTTGTTTCCGGGTCCGCACACAAACACTACGTGCTTCATTGTTCCGAACTCGGCGTCTATGGTGCTCACGATACGCTTTCCTGCGTTCTCCATGAGTGTGGAAAGGGGAACTCCTGCGGCCTCCGCGTTGCGGTCAGATATCCTGGAATCAATCATTTCCAGCACTCAAAATGCACACTCCGCGGATTTGTCCGGCATTTGTTGCTCACTTCTTCATTTTATTGCAGATTGCCTTCAGCAGTTCTCTCTTACTCATCTTGTCGTCGACAAAAACCCTTCCCTCCTTCCTGAACCACTGGGATGGAAAGCATGCGTCGCCGTCTATTTCATGCTCGACACCTATCGCTTTTAGTGCATCCGAGATCATCTGCACGGTTGGAGTTTCGACCGCGTCCTTTCTGTTCACCCTTCTTCCCTGTTTCCTCTTCAATCCTGCATCGAAATATGATGGCCATACAACCCAGCGTTTATTTTTGGTCATTGCACTCAATAGATTGAGCCCGATTAAATAATTCTTGTCATGTTAATATGTGGTTGTGTGCACATTCTAATCTGCAAAATCCAATGGAAGGAGCAACGAAGTAATAGATGTAATGCATACAATCGTATCCGAGATACGATATGAAGGTTCCGTATAATATAGCAATAATCGGCGGCAGCCAGGCCGACAAAAGACATCTTAAGCTGGCTTACACTGTCGGCAAGCTTCTCGCTGCAAGGAGCGCTATCATTATATGCGGCGGTTTGACCGGTGTCATGGAGAGTGCGGCGAAAGGCGTGAAAAGCCGTGGAGGAATATCTGTCGGCATCCTTCCCGGCGGGAATCTGGTCGAGGCTAACCCTTTTCTTACCGTCCGGCTTCCAACCGGCATAGGTTACGCACGGAACTTTCTCATTGTGAGGGCATCCGAGGCCGTCATTGCCATCGACGGCTCAAGCGGCACAATCTCGGAAGCCTCTTTCGCCCTGACTGAAGGAAAATCGGTGATATCTCTGGACAGTTTCAGGCTCGCGACATTAAAGGACGGAGACGGGAAGTTCATAGTGGCCGAATCGGCCAAGGATGCAGTGGAACTGGCAATTTCCGCTGCCTCAAAGTACAGGCGCAGTCATGCACAATAACGGAAATGCCGCCGATATTGGTGCTCAGGACGTATTTTTCAAAGATTATATGAGCCACTGTCGTATTTGCCTCTCATAATATTTCGGAGTTGTAGCTGATGGAGGATCAGGCCGGATTTGAACTTGCTGAAAAATGCCTCGACATTGCGCTGCAGAACGGCACAGAATATGCTTCGGTAACATACAGAAACAGCAGAACTTTTACAATGCTCTTCAGAAACGGCTCTCTTTCTGTAATCTCGCCTGACACAGACTACGGTATAGCTGTCAGAATAGCAATGCCCGGAGGGATAGGTTTTTCCGCCACCAACAAACTCTCGGTCGCAGGAGTCAGGGCCGCGGTTGGAAGAGCGAGGTCAATGGCGCGAGCCTGCAGGAGCAGGGCGCCTGATTTGAAGAGCGGAAGCAGCAGGACCGCTGCATGGAGCGTGGCGCAGAAGATACCTTTTGACAGTCTTGATGATAAACAGAAGGTGGGCAGGATTGTCGAACTTGACAAAAGCATCGCTTCCTCAACGACACTGAAGTCATTCAGGCAGATTTATCTGTCAGAAAGGATGGAAACAAAATTCTACGTCGACTCCGAGGGTACGAAGGTCGTGGGTGTGGATCCAAAGATAGTGCTCACTTATTTACTGACACTCGTGAATGGCGGCGATTCTGAACAGGTGCACAGGGATTACGGATATACGGGTGGATATGAGGCACTCGAGCACTGGGACATCAACGCATCATCCACGGATGACGTGAAAGGGATTCAGCGGCTGCTCGAGCGGGGAAAGACAGCAAAGAGGGAAAAACTGGACGTGATTTGCGGGCAGGAGGTCACCGGCATAGCATGTCATGAGAGCTGCGGACATCCGATGGAGGCTGACAGAATCATGGGCAGAGAGGCATCGCAGGCCGGAAAATCCTTCGTTTCACTGGATTCCATCGGGGAGAAGATAGGATCAGAGCTTGTGACCATCGTCGACGATCCGACGATTCCAAACAGCTACGGCTATTATGCATTTGATGACGAAGGCATCGAAGCAAGGAGGAGGACCCTTTATTCCAAGGGAAGGATCAACGAATTCCTTCAGAACAGAGAGAGCGGCGGCAAGACAGGCAAGGGAAGCAACGGTGCAGGCAGATCCTCTTCATTCGAAATGGAACCACTTGTGAGAATGGCCAATACCTACCTCCTTCCGGGTGACTGGGAAGAGGATGAGATGATTGCAGACGTGAAGCGCGGCATCTTCCTCAAGAGTTTCACAGAATGGAATATCGACGACAGGCGATTCAACCAGAAGTATGTGGGCAGGGAAGCATACATGATCGAGAACGGCGAAATAACAATACCGATCAGGGCTCCTGTGCTGGAAATCACGACAAAGGGATTGTGGGGTTCTGTGGATGCAGTCGGCAAAAACGTCAAATTCTTCGGCGGATCGTGCGGAAAGGGGGATCCGATGCAGGGTATGGCTGTGGACATGGGCGGACCGACGATCAGGGCCAGAGACATTGTAATAAAGTGAGGTGATGAGTTTGAATGCAGACAATCTCGCAGACATTTCAGAGAGAATAGTTTCAGAGGCTGTCAGGGCAGGGGCAGACGATGCCATAGTGAGCGGCATCAACTCCGATACAAGACAAATCAGATTCAGCGAGAACAGAATTGACATTTTCAACAACTGGAATGACACCTCCTTTCATCTGTTCCTGGCCAGGCAGAAAAGGGTCGTTGCCACGACGATAAAGGGAAATGACGATTACAGGGAGGCAGTGAGACGGGCAATTGAAACTGCGGGCAACTCTGAGCCGAGCAGCGATTATTTCGGCATAGCGAAATCGACGAAGGCACGAAATTACGCATCGTCGGAGTCACCGGTGTCCGATGCGACGCTTTCCGGCTTTGCACATGATGCGATCAATGCGGCCGTCAGGGACGGCTCCAGCAGCTGCTCCGGCTCGCTTTATGGCAGTTTTTATACGAGATGCGTCGCGTCTTCCTCGGGAATAAACAGGAAAGAGCGCGCCGGTTCCTACTATCTCTCGATAAGGTGTTTCGCGGGAGAAGAGGCGAGCGGCCATTCAGTGATTTCGTCACTGAGAAGCCGCGGTTTCCATCCTGAGAGGGCGGCGGAGAAAGCCGCCATGATTGCATCGAGCGCGGGCAAACCAGGCAGTTGCGAGGAGGGGAAGTACGACACCATTCTGGATCCGATGGTCGTGGCCACGCTCACATCCCATGTTGGCATGATGGCATCGGCGTATCAGGTAGTCTCCGGCTTTTCCTGTCTTGGGGGAAAAATTGGAAGACACATCGCTTCGGAGTCAGTTACCATTGAAGACGATGCGGAAAGAAAGCTCTACGGCTTCAGGCGCTTTGATGATGAGGGTGTTGAAACAAGAAAGACGAAGATCATTTCCCGGGGAGTATTGAAGTCGTATCTGCACAATACTTCCACTTCAAAGAAGTTCGGAGTAAGGAACACGGCAAACGCAGGGCTCATTGAACCAGAAGCATTCATGCTTTCTTTTGACGGCGGAGACAGGACACGGGAAGAGATGATTCGTGAACTGAAAGACGGGTTGTATATCAACAATGTCTGGTACACACGATACAAAAGTTATGCGAGAGGCGATTTCTCGACGATACCTAGGGACGCAATACTTCGTGTAAAGAACGGAGAAATCGTCGGCTCGGTGAAGGGAATACGCATAACGGAAAATTTGATTGGTCTCATGAAGAGAGTGAGCGCTGCTTCCAGGGAGCGGGAACATCTGAGCTGGTGGGGTGAGTCTTTCACTCCGAGCACAGTGCCTTACATAACTGTGAAGAAACTCAATGTAACAAGATCATCCGATCTTTGATGTATGCACATCAGCGCAGAGGATTTATTTCTGCTCAGGTGGCATCAGTATGGCGTTGATTACTCCGTCCTGTCCAGGTCTCGATGTTACAGTCGCCAAGCCCAGCTCTGTCTGAATAACCGCGCCCTTGTTGATTATGTTTCTCTGCGTAAAGTTGGGGTTGGCAGAATTCTGTTTCACCGTGATAATCTTGGATCTCTTGGTAGTGCCTGTGGCGGCATCGGTTACGTTCGCAACATCGTCTGAAAGGACTCTGGACTTGGAATTTCCGCCCTTCGTCCTATATAGCTTTACGCTGTGCTGACCGAGGAATGTGAACTGTTTTTCCCTGCCGACTTCAAATCTTCTCTTCTTTCTGCTCTGGACATATCGACCGCCCGTCGACTTTCTTCTTGCCCTGCCGTTCCAGACTGCCATGCATCTGTGGGTTTATGTAACGTCGTATAAAAACTTTGCCGACATCCGTTCATGAGAGCATTCGACGTGTTCAATCACAGCGAGAATGCGAAACCAAATCCGAGATTGTGGAAGACAAGCATGTAAGTGAGCAGGAATCCAATGATTGTGCCAGAATTGAGCAGCGGGAGTCCTGCCTGGGCTTTTCCCTTTGAGGTCAGTCTCATAAGGATGATGAAGCCAATCATTGCCCCTGTTATGCACCCTGCCGCCACTGCCATGTTTCCGGGTATGCCATGGAACAGTGATGTCGGCAGATTGGAAAATGCGCTTATAGTAAGCACTCCCGGAATGATCATGTCGCCGAGACCCACATACAGGGCGTCGCGTTCAACAGGTCCCTCGGAATGTATGTCTGCACTGCCTGCCTTCCTGAAATTGCTGAAACCGCTCTTCCTAGGTACCATCAGTACGATCGGAAGGTTAAGGTCCAGCGCCCCCTCGGCAACGTCAAGCATGTGTTTGGTTCTATATACTGCTATGAAATCGTATGCAGCCATCGCCGCAAGGAGGACGAATGCAGGCAGTATGCCAAGTGAGATGCCGAATATTGCAGTGATGCCGCTGGCCATGATGAAGCCCCACGTGTCGACGACATACCACTCCGGGTAACGCCACAGTGCGACGCCAATGCCAATCATCACTGCCAGCGACAGATATAGATCCAGTTCAGGCTGCGTCGGCATCAGCAGGAAGAATATAGGAAGGAGGACATATACTGCGGAGAGCGAAACAACCGAAATGAAAATCACTCTGAGCCAGTTTCCCTTCTTCATTTTGAAAATGTAAAGCATGAGGCCAGTGAATACTATAAGCACGCCCACATAGATGAGCGGAATCAGCGGATTCGTCTGTCCCTGTTTTCCGAATGCCTGATATCCGAAGACTTTGTACTGCGGCACCAGTGCAAGCGCGACTAACTGCACGCCCAGAAACAGCAGGGCTGTCGCAGAAGCGGGAATATAGAACGAAAATTTTTTTCCTTCACCCTGCAATGTGATGTGCCTCCGTTCATGGAACTATGTTTGCAAAAGCTATCGTCCCGCTCATCTTTCCTATTCTTACCTTGACTGTGGCACCTTTCTGTGCGCCAGGAACATAAATGATGTATCTGTCGATTCTGGCGACACCGTCGCCTCGCGATCCCATGTCCTGTATGGTTACTTCGAGTACAACACCCTCTTTCAGCCCAGTAACCTCCTCAGGCTTCACGGTCTTCTTCACGTGGACCGGTCGCTTTGCTCCGCATGCCTCGCACTCAAGTACCAGTATCCTACCCTCCTTGGTCATTCTAGTGTCGGGTCTGCCGCACTCGGAGCAGATGACATACGTGTCCGAGTACTCTTTCAATCTTTCTGTCATCTGCATCGGGTTAAGTTTCGACTTGAACACCACTCTACGTCCCTCGATTGTGCCGGGTGTTCCCAACTCACGCAACAGATACTGTAGCAGGTGCTGCGGATCTCTTCTCAGACGCTCGCTTATGTCTAGAAAGTTCCTGAGTACGGAACTCTTTCCCTCCGCAATGAGATCTGGTTCTGGTATCTGAAACCGTTCACCGCTGGAAGCGGTTGCGGGTATTTCGGATTTGGCCCTCTTCAGAAGGTCCTTGTAATTCAGTGCCTCTGTGGTTCCGGACATTATAATCTTACCGTCATTTGGTTAGCTTAGCTTCCATATAAAGCGATCGTGGATGGAATCCGCCTCAGCCGCAGTCATGCTATTCTGTATTTTTGTTTCATTGCCGCTCTCACAAGTCCGAGGTGAAGCGGAGAAGGCCTCGTCGGCCGCGACTTGAGCTCCGGATGAAACTGCGAACCGATGAAATAGTCAGCGCCCTTCAGTTCGGCAATCTCCATCCTTCGTCCGTCTTCAGATTTGCCCGTGAAAATCAGCCCTTTCGAAACGAAGTCAGATTTCATCTCCGGATTCACTTCATAGCGATGTCTGTGTCTTTCGAATATCTCGTCCGTGCCGTAGAGTCTGTGGGCGACGCTCCCCTTCTCGATTATTATTTTGTGTGCTCCGAGACGCATTGTTCCGCCTTTTTCAGAGACTGCTCGCTGCTCCGGCAGCAAGTCAATGACAGGGTAAGGTGTGTTAGGATCGAATTCGGAGCTGTTAGCATTATTGAGGCTGAGAACATTTCTCGCAAAATCAATGACAGCACACTGAAAGCCGAGGCACACACCCAGATACGGTTTGTTGCTCTCCCGAGCGAATCCTGCGGCAGTTATCTTTCCCTCTATTCCCCTGTGACCGAAGCCTCCGGGAACGAGTATCGCATCTGTCCCTGCAAGTATGCTCTCGGCCCCGTGTTTCTCAATCTCTTCCGCCTCGATGAATTTTGCGTTCACCTTACACCCGGTCTCGGCTGTCGAATGTCTGAACGCCTCGATGTGGCTTATGTAAGCATCTGCGAGTTCTGTATACTTGCCGACTATTGCGACGTCCACACTGTATTTTGGATGCATGAGTCGCTGGTAGAAGTCTTTCCATTCCCTGAGATCCTGTTTCCCTGGTTCAAGTGAAACCTTGTTCAGGACGTAATCTGCAACCCTCTGCTCGTCAAGCATCATTGGAATACCGTAGATTGATTCTATGTTGGGTGCGCTTATCACCGCTTCGACCGGTACGTTACAGAAGAGTGAAATTTTTTCCTTTATATCTGATTCTATATCCCTTTCGGCCCTCGCAACTATGATGTCCGGGTCGATGCCTATGGCTCTCAACTCTTTAACTGAATGTTGCGTCGGCTTTGTCTTCTGTTCTCCGACCGCACCGACCTCCGGTATGAGTGTAGTATGAATGAAGATGCATGCATGACCTTGTTCTGCGGGACTAAGGTCCATTCTCATCTGCCTCACAGCTTCAAGAAACGGCATGGATTCAATATCACCCACGGTCCCGCCAAGTTCCACAATCGCGATATCTGCTCCGGATGCCTCGGCAACTCTTGCAATCTCTCTTTTTATCTCGTTGGTCACGTGCGGTATAATCTGGACGGTCTTGCCAAGATACGCGCCTTTTCTTTCCTTGCTGATGACCCTGAGGTATATCTTTCCTGTCGTTATGTTATGATCGCTCGAAAGGTTTGTGTCCAGGAATCTCTCATATGTCCCAAGATCCAGATCTACTTCCCCTCCGTCGTCCAGCACAAATACCTCACCGTGCTCGAACGGGTTCATCGTTCCAGCATCGGTGTTGAGATATGGGTCTATTTTAATCGCAGTTACGCGGTAACCTCGCGATACCAGCAATCGTCCAAGAGATGCCGCAGTGGTCCCTTTTCCTAGTCCGGAAATCACACCACCCGTGACAAAAATATATTTCATTGCATCACGGGATTGGACAATTGATTATAATGGTATTTCAATCTTATTGTGACTCGCCTGCGACAATCGAAATTCATCAGCGGTATGTTTGTCCGCCGCTTTCTATGTGCATTATTGCCGCCGAAGACTCACACTATTGTCCTGAATGATGAAATTTCCTTTTTCAGCCTTTCTATCGGGGCCACCGGAGTTGGGTCAGTATTGTGCAGTATCGCGAGATAGTAGCTTGTTATGTCACCAAGAGCCATCATCTGTATGAACGAACTCAGCGGATTCCCTTCACGCAGTTTCACTACCTTGATTTCGGTCCTGGCCGAAATCAGTTTCTTTACTACCTCCACTCTCCTTACCATCAGTGGATGCTCAGTGCAGTCTTCAAGCAGTACTATCCTGTAGCGCGAAATATCGCTCTCCATCATGGGTATCCATTCATTGTGGTTCAGTTCAGGCAGCACACTGAGCCACGCAAAAATCTTCGAATTCTCGTTGAATTGAGTCTTCATCCTCTCGCCAAGCGAATACAGACCGGGTGTCGTCACTATGAGGGGAGTTCTGTCTCCTATCCACTCAGCCATCATCTTCGCATCATTCTTTTCCTCAGGCACATCTCTGGAAAGCGAAGCTATCGTGCTTCTTGCTGCCTGAATTCCGTCCATGATGGTTTTCGAAAAATCATAAATTGACAGTCTGGTTGCGATGCCGATTATAGTACCTAGCATATAGCCGACTGCAGCCCTGGGCTGAAGTCCTGCCGGCATTCTTATGTAAGGCAATCCATGCTGCCTAGAGATGCTTTCCATTTCGCCCCCGGATGAAATTGCGATTGAAGGGATGCTCCTCCGCACCGCATCTCTCAGACTCGACACACTCTCTTCCGTGTTTCCCGAATAACTGACAGCGATGTGCAGCGTGTCTTCACCGATCAACTTGGGGAGGGCATAATTCCTGTTCACGTTCACCCCGAACGACGTGTACCTGTCTATGATGTCTTTGAACAGATCTCCCCCGATAGCCGAACCGCCCATTCCGGAAATCAGGAACGAGGATGTTATATGCCTCACCTTGTCTTGCGTAAGGTTCGACGCGAGTTCCCAACCTTTCTCCAGCTGAAAAGGCAGAGAGACGATCGACTTGAACATATCCTCCCTGTCAATTCTGTCGTACGTTTCCGCTCTGTCAAGCATTCCTGCGTCCATCGGTTGGTAGACTGCATATCAACTATTTTACCCGAACTGGCGATATCGTGCTGTGAACGAACTCATCTCTTTCTGATAGGCGAATAAGACGAAATCTATTTACCCTATACCCGCAACTCACCGTTTGCTGCGTCGCAGGTTGAGTGTTGGTGTGTCTGAAAATAATAGGATTCGCGTGATGGCATCGGGTGTTTTTGACATAATCCACTTGGGTCACGTTCATTACTTGGAGGAGGCCAGGAAACTTGGTGACGAACTCGTCGTCGTCGTCGCGACGGACAAGACAGTGCGACGTATGAAACACGAACCAATAACGCCAGGAAACATGCGCGTCCAGCTCGTCAACTCACTTAAGCCGGTGGATAAGGCAGTTCTGGGACACGAAGATGATATTTTCAGAACTGTTGAAGAACTCAAACCCGACATCATCGCGCTCGGCTTTGACCAGAAGTTCAACGAGACGGAATTGCAGAAACAGCTAGAGCTCCGAGGACTTGGCCACATAAGAATAATCAGGGTTTCGAAGATGGAATACGAGAGCTTTGATCTGGACGGTACAAGGAAGATTATTCAGCGTGTTCTGGAATGGTATGCTCTGGATAAGAAACTCAAACCGGTGGAGGGCAAGGAATCCGGCTTGAACTGAACGTGGCGCGCGGCTGATGCACCTGAATTGACCATGCTTCACTGCTTCGCAGCGGACTGTTGACCGATAATAATAAGAAAGGCAATAAATTACAACTTCTCTGTGATTATAGTCGGAGGCTCGAGTAGCAGGGGTCTCACTGCTCATCTGGCAACCGAAACGGGAAGCACCGTGGCGTCGACAGAGATCAGGTGCTTTCCGGACGGAGAGAAGTATGTCAGGGTGCTGACTCCTGTTGTGAAACAGGACGTAATTATTGTTTCGGCAACATATCCGGATTCTAGCATCATCGAAACACTCTTCCTTTTTGACGCAGTGAGGCGAGGACGGCCGAATTCAGTCAGGCTCCTGATACCTTATTATGGCTATCAGAGGCAGGATAAACTGTTCAAGGAAGGTGAATCGATAGGTGCTGAAGTTGTTGCCAGCATCCTTGATGGTAAATTTGACGAAATCATAACAATCGACCTGCACGCGGAAGGTGTTTCCAATTATTTCAGGAAGACAAAGATAAGGAATTTCATCGCATCGCCGCTGATAGCTAGGTATTACAACAAGGCAGGCATAGATATCGTGATTTCACCCGATGGTGGAATCCGGGCTGTTGAGTATGCAAAACTGGCCGCCCATCAGCTTGGCTGTGAATATGACTATTTCCTGAAGGAAAGGATAGATGCGAATAACGTTAAACTTTATCCCAAGAAGGTTGACGTTTCGAAGAAGTCTGTGCTCATTGTGGACGACATAATAGCCACAGGTGGCTCCATGCTTGCTGCGATGAAGAGACTTTCTGAACTCGGTGCATCGGCCATATATGCCGGCTGCACGCATGGTCAGTTCACTAACGGCGCTCTTGCGAGGCTCAGAGAGCATGCCAAAGAGATTATATCGACCGACACAATCGAGAGCGAGGCGTCAAAAGTGTCTGTCGCGGCAATCGTGTCCGAACACCTGTTCCAGCTGAAAAGATGAACAGCGGCGATCCAATGGTCTGCGAAGATGGCATGATAGTACTCGATTCCGGCGTCGGAACTGGCACTCCGGTGTGATTTAGGTGAAGAAGGAAGAGGATTTCAGCGAATGGTATAATGAGATTGTGGAAGAAACCGGCCTGACTGACAAGCGCTATCCAATCAAGGGTATGAATGTCTGGCCCGCCTATGGCTGGAAGACCATGCTCCTTATAAACGCAGCAATCAGGCGGGAATTCGATTCGCGCGGTCACGACGAAGTGTATTTTCCGCTGCTCATCCCGGAAGACCAGTTTCAGAAGGAAAAGGAACACATCAAGGGGTTTGATGCCCAGGTTTTCTGGGTCACGAAGGCCGGGAGCAATGACCTTGATGTGGATCTGCTGCTCAGACCAACGAGCGAGACTGCAATGTATCCTGTGTTCTCGCTCTGGATAAGATCTCATGCCGACCTGCCTCTTCGCGTGTATCAGATTGTGAACACTTTCAGATATGAGACTAAGCAGACTAGGGCGTTCATCAGGGTCAGGGAGATACAGTTCATAGAAGGTCATACCTGTCATGCGACATTCGAGGAGGCAGAAGCGCAAATTGAAGAGGACCTGGATATAATGCGCAGCGTGGCTGCCGATCTGTGCATACCGTACAGGGTCATTCGCAGAATTGAGTGGGATAAATTCCCAGGGGCTTATTATACGCTTGGCGTAGACACCATGCTTCCCGACGGCAGGGCCCTGCAGATAGCTTCAATACATCAGTACAGGACGAACTTCTCCCTGCCATATGAAATATTCTTCGAAGAAACTGACGGAAGCAGGAAACCAGTGCATCAGACAACCTATGGCATGAGTGAGAGAATGCTTGGCGCTGTAGTCGCAATACATGGCGATGACAAAGGACTCGTCATGCCCCCGGCTGTTGCCCCAATTCAAATACTGGTGGTGCCCATTCCCGCAAAGGGCAATGCCGAATCCATCTATGCGGAAGCGCGTAAGCTGGCGAAGCACATAAACAATCACGGCCTGAGAGCTCATGCAGATGAACGCGATATAAGGCCCGGAAACAAGTTCTATTACTGGGAGAGAAAGGGCGTTCCGATAAGGCTGGAACTGGGGAAGAGAGAGATCGACGAGGGTTTTGTCACTGCAGTCAGGCGCGACAGCGGTAAAAAGACGCGCATCAGCGCTTCAGATATCATACGCGAGCTAGGTGTTCTTCTTAAAGAGATGGCATCCTCTATGCTGAAGAAGGCGGAGGAAGAAGTGAAGAGCAAAGAGTTCGATGTGCACGATCCGTCTGCCATAAAGGACGGATACAACAGAATGCAGTGGTGCGGATTGGAGCTATGTGGCAGAAAAATCGAAGAACTGAGCGGCGCGAGTCTTCTGGGAACCATTCCGGGGGAAAAGCGCTCGGGGGGCAAATGCATCATCTGTGGAGCTGCCACGGAGTACGTCGTATATGTCGCAAAAACAATGTGAACTGCCGGCGTCTGGAGCAGGCATGCTTACTGAACTGATGTTTTCTTCCTGAACATTATGAAACCGAGCAATCCAAGACCGAAAAAGAACAGGAATATTGCATATACGCCTTCATTGCCGCGTTGCAGCATGTTCCAGTCTCCGTAAGCAACTCCGTATGCGTAATAGAACGAAAGTCCGATGATCATCATGATCACCGAGCCCACTACCTTCAGTTTACGTGCCAATTCGGCGGAACTCATCGGAAGCCAAACTGGACGGTGCTTAATAAAACTTGCCGGTTTGCTCGCTGTGGAATGCCACCTCAAGTAGCGGTGTAAAGACTGTGCTTGAAATTCTCTCTACGATCAGATAAAATTAACATTGAGCACCCACATAACAGGCGCTGGTGGAACATTGAATATAGTGAGAGAAGGGGACATGATTGCAATCACGCTCGAGGATGGAGAGGGTGTTGTTGAGTCCCTGATTCGGGCATGCGAGCATGCGAGTATCACCGCCGGTATGATTGTATCCGGCATAGGCATGGTGCGGGATGCAGAAATAGGATACTGGGACGGCAAGAAGTACAATGTGGACAGATACGGGAATCCGTCGGAACTGCTTTCTATGCACGGGTCGATAGCAACTGACGGCGGCAGACCATCGGTGCATATACACGTGAGCCTAAGCGGGAAGGATCACAACTCCTTCGGCGGCCATCTCGTCGGTGCGATAGTCAACAATGTGAACGAAATTGCCATTCTGAAGTTTTTCTCAGGCAGCTTCAGAAGAGAACTCAATGAGCGAACGGGACTCCCCACACTCAAAATCGATCATGGTGGTAATTAACCGCACAAGAGGGGAAGTTATATTAGTCGTAATGCACTGAATGAATGTTGGTGCTAGTGAAGGAAGGTGTCGCATATGGGAAGAATGAACAGATTCATGAGAAATGGCAGGTCTCTGATACTCGCTTATGACCAGGGATTGGAACATGGCCCGACTGATTTCAACGAGAGGAACGTCGATCCTGC
The DNA here is from genome assembly GCA_019721035.1 of Candidatus Sysuiplasma acidicola. Lineage (NCBI taxonomy): Archaea > Methanobacteriati > Thermoplasmatota > Thermoplasmata > Candidatus Sysuiplasmatales > Candidatus Sysuiplasmataceae > Candidatus Sysuiplasma > Candidatus Sysuiplasma acidicola. The sequence goes on along the minus strand of JAHEAA010000013.1, from coordinate 11,646 downwards.
ATACGTGATTGATATAGCAAACCATGGGGGCTTTGATGCATTCGTATGCCAGAAGGGCATTGCGGAGAATTACCACGATTTGCTAGACATACCGTTGCTTCTGAAGCTCAATGGCAAGACGCAAATCTATGGAAAAGAACCGCTCGCCAGGCAGAACTGCTCGGTTATCAGGGCCGAACGACTCGGTGCTGCCGCAGTCGGATACACGATATATCTCGGGAGTCAGTTTGAGCCTGAAATGGCGGCCGAGTTCGGTAAGATTGAGGAGGAGGCTCACGATGCCGGTCTCGCAGTTGTGCTTTGGATATACCCACGCGGCGAATACGTCAAGAACGATACGGCCAGAGAGATGGTCGCATACTCTGCGCGTGCAGCTCTCGAACTCGGAGCGGATGCAGCCAAGATTAAATACACCGGTGACAGGGAGAGCTTTGCATGGGCCGTAAAATCGGCTGGCCGTATACCCGTGTACATGGCAGGTGGAAAGAAGACGAAGAATGAAGATGAATTCTTGCATCAGGCGGCAGAATGTGTGGCTGCCGGTGCGACGGGCCTCGCCGTTGGCAGGAACGTCTGGCAGAGCGACGATCCCATCGCATTTTCTAAACGGCTGAACAGTGTTGTTATTGACGGATCCAAAGCCGCACCGTCGAAGAAAGCGTGATAGCTTTGAGGATCGGAATACTCAACGGAGGCGGCGACTGCGCGGGGCTGAATGCAGTAACCCGTGGTGTTCTCAGGGGGGCGGAAGAGTATGGTCTTGAAGTTATGGCAATCAAGAGAGGCTGGGCCGGGCTTCTGGACGGGGAGGCGGAACGCATCCGCTATTCTGATTTTGAAGAGCTTGTCGGGGCAGGAGGAACCGCGTTGCTCACTTCAAGGACGAATCCAATGAAGCGAAAAGACGGGCTCCTGACAATCTCGTCGAATATCAAGAAAATGGAACTTCATTGTCTGATTGCCGTCGGCGGAGACGATACGCTCGGCGTGGCCGCGGAACTTTCAAAGCTCGGACTCAACGTCATTGGTGTGCCAAAGACTATTGATAACGATCTGGCAGGCACCGACTACTCCTTCGGTTTTTTCACTGCGGTAGACGAAGCAATGCACCTCATCGAAAGCCTGCGCACCACAGGCGTGTCGCACGGCCGCGTGATGGTCGTAGAAGTCATGGGCCGCGACGCGGGCTGGATATCTGCGTACGCTGGAACTGCTGCGGGTGCCAACCTGATAATGGTACCGGAATTCGAAACGCCGCTGGACAAGGTTGTAGATGCGGTGAAGAAGAGGCACAATGAAGGGAAGCGAGGCACAGTCATTGTTGTTGCAGAAGGTGTCAGGCTGGTATCCAGGGAAGGCACTGAAAGGGATGAGTTTGGCCATGAACTTATTGCAAAGACTGAGGGCTTGAGTAACGCTTCCGCCATAGCGAAGTATATTGAAGGGAAGACGGGAATTGAGACAAGGGCAACCGTGCTTGGTCACGTGATAAGGGGAACGAGCCCCAATGCCTATGACCGAGTGATGACAACTATGCTCGGATTCAAGGCCGTGACTGCTGCGAACGAGGGGCGGTTCGGTATAATGGTCGCAATCAGAGGTTCCGGAATAGTGGAAGTGCCTCTTTCTGAGGGTTCGAAGAAGAAATACCTAGACAGCGAAACATGGAATATTTTGTCAAAGTTCTTTGTCTGAACTGTCTGTATGGCCTCAAACCTGTGCGCGAAATCTGCTGATTCTTTCAGGCTACATTCAAGAGAACTTTGCCTTTTCTGCCGTGCTCGTCGAGTCTTTTCAGCGCCTCCGGCAGCTTGTCAAATGAAAATGTGGAATCTGCAATACCCTTCAGTTTACCCTCACTCATGAGTCTGAGAACAGTGCCAAGGTCTCCCCTGTCTGCGCTTGTTGAACCTATGTATTCTGCCTGTATAGAATATAAGTGCAGAAGATTTATTTCTGCTTTGATTCCAGTGAGTGTTCCGCATGTCGCGTATCTGCCCATGGGTGCAAGCAATGAAACGCTTGACTGCCAAGTCGATGCTCCCAGCGGGTCGACGACCAAATCAGCGCCTCTTCCATCTGTCATTTTCCTCACCTCAGAGGCAAGGTCGACGTTTCTAGTGACGACATGGTCTGCTCCGAGACTCTTGACCATGCCTTCCTGCTCCTGTCTCCCTGTGATTGCGATGACCTCACAGCCGTACATACTTAGGAGCTGCAGTGCAAACAGACCAACGCCGCCCGTCGAGCCCATTACTACCGCAACTTCGCCGATCTCCGGGCGCAGTCTCCTGACGAGGTGCCACGCTGTAGCACCGTCCACAGGCGCCATAACCGCCTGATCCGGCTCCAATCCGTCCGGCACAGGTATCACGTTAGATGCTGGAACATTGACAAGTTCACTCCAACCCCCGTGCCTCTGGAGGCCTATCACGTAAGGAGCTGTGTCAATGTGCTCGTTACCGAGGCAGGCACTCTCCTTTCCCCTGAGGCAGTAATGACACTTACCACAGAATAGTTTTGGATTGACGGCGACTTCCATTCCTGCCTGAAGGTTGGAAACACCTGCTCCTGTTTCCTCAACTTCACCGATGAACTCAGCACCCGGCACGTGAGGGGTCTGCAACCACTGAAAACGGCCAGTTATCACCGACCGGTCAATCGGGTTCACGCAGGCCTTTGAGACTCTGATGCTCACCTCGCCCTTCCCAGGCTTATTGCCAGTTTCATCGCACAAGTGCAGATGGTCGTAACTACCTAGCTTGTCAAGAGTCCATGCCTTCATGATACTCCCTCAACGTCTGGGTCGGTCTTATCATTTTCGTTCCGTATGGCAAACTTCCAATTAAGAGCTATCCTAAGATTTGCGGCATTTCATCAGTCTGTCCGTTCAAGTCACATTGTAAAACGTCCGGCATCCTGAAATCCGATTGAATTGAGCTCGTCATGAGAGGCATAGCCTGATAAAAAGTAAATTGTCGCAATAGCAGCATATGGAACCGCGTCAAGAGTGCCATGTCAGCAATAGTAATATATGCGGTACGTTGTCGAATTTGTATGCCACAACAGCGGTGAGACAATGGCGGAATCCAGTTCTCATGACGTAGCAAACGGGGAGGGTTTCGATGGAATGGCTTGGAGAAGTGTAGAATCCGATATAGAATCTATACAGGATTATTATGACAGTGCCGGTTCCGCAATCTCATTCGGCTTAATGGATAGATGGAGGAAGAAGGCAGCCCTTGAGACAGGTGATGACATGCGCGTTATTGAGGTAGGAAGCGGTCCTGGCTCATTTTCCCGTTACCTGAGGGGAAAGGAAGTCGTGCTGCTTGAGCCAAACGAGAATATGCTCAGGCGTTCAGTCCGAGACAGACTAGTCGCAGAACGATATGTGCCTGTGATTGGCGTGGCGGAACACATGCCGTTCATCGAAGATGCATTCGACAGAGTCATGTCCGGTTTCTCTTTCAAGAACCTGCTCGACAGGAACAGTTCACTGCTTGAAATGAAGAGAGTTCTGCGCAAGGGTGGCAGGGCCGTCATCATAGATATTGCGCTGCCGGATACTAGATTCAGGCGTTCTTTCATGAATTTCTATATGAAGCACATACTATACCGCATTGCATTTCTCACCGTGCCTAAAAAGGTCAAGAAGGAATGGGGGCACAATCCTTGGAAGCATCTCAGTTTGTCTTACATGTCGCTGGGTGATCCGAGGGAACTGTCGGAGGAGATGGCGAAACTGGGTTACGTGAATTCACGATTCAGGTACCTGATGACACACGGTGTTGCAATAATTTGCGGAGATAAATAATGCACTCACCCAGCAATGCGGTTAATTTCTTAATCAATAAATTTTTATCGGGCATCAATATCGCAGGCAGGACATGATTGGCAGCAAGGTAAGAATCATCATTTTCAGGATAATTATAGAGCCGCACCTGCTGATAAGTCTTCTTTATGCGGTGCTCGGCGGTCTCATGGCATTCAAGCAAGGCTTCTATTCAGCTCCCCTGTTCGCGCTAACCGTCATAGGAGCAGTCGGTTCACAGATCGCGGCAAACACATTTGACGAATATTTCGACCACAGATTTGGCACAGACCTGCTGACTACAAAGACGGCTTACAGTGGGGGTGGCAGGATTATCTTTAATGGAGGCCTGAATCCGTCCGATGCCTTCAGGGTGGCATCTGTAGCTCTTGTTTTCTCCTTCTTCGTAGGCATATACCTATCCCTTAGAAGTGGATGGGAACTAATACCGCTGTTTTTCCTCGGTGGGTTGGCCGGAACATTCTATTCGACAATCTGGCAGAGAAAAGGACTTGGCGAATTAATGCTGTGTGTCATAGGGCTGATTGTTATGGGCGGCTACTTTGTGCAGGCACATTATTACTCTGCCTCCTCCGTTTATCTTTCTATTCCGTGCGGCCTGCTCATCGCCAACCTGGTCATAATGAATGAGGTGCCGGACGCCGAAGCTGACGCGAAAACCGGGAGAAAGAATGTTACGACTACGCTTGGCCGGGAGAATGCAATACGCGCGTACTTCCTCATCGCCACGTCCATTTATGCGATCATACTCATAGGTATCGCATCAGGGCTGGTGATACCGCTCGCCGCGATATCGCTCATGTCCGCCCCGCTTATATACAGCGCCTATATTTATGCTAAACCAGGACTCGCCAGCATGGATCACCTGGTCAAGGCACTTAGGAACAATATACTCGGTATGTATGTATTCATAGTGATGCTTGTTATAGCGTATGCGATATGACCTCACGACTATGCATAAACATGAAGACGATGTACACTGGACGCTGATTGTATGAATGTCAGAACGATCGTCAGCGGTCTGCGTTTCCCGCTGTACTGGGCATCGGGTGGCCCAATAGTCATAAGCGCCGCACTTGCCATATATATGCATGATTTCACACATCCACAGTTCTGGGCAACAGGCTCATTGGCCCTGTTTGTGTTTGAGATAGGCGTGAACCTCTTAGCGGAGGTATCGGACGGCATGGAAGGTGTGACAGTGACACAGTCGGAGACATGGATTCCCACCGGACCGTACCTTATGGAGAAAAGCGGATTGCCACCAAAGAAACTTCTTATGTACGGAGCTGCGTGTTTCGCCCTGTCAGGCATCATGGGTCTCTATTTGGCATCAGTGACAGGCTTCGCTGTAATCCTGTCACTCGGCGTAGCGGGAATGATAATGACCTATGTCTATGCGTTTCCGCCGGCCGAGCTTGGATTCAGAGGTGTAGGTGAACCAGTGCCGTTTCTCGCCTTCGGACCATTACCTGTCGTCGCACTATTCTACCTTTCCACCGGCGGCGCGCTGACTCCCCTACCGCTCCTCTTCTCACTTCCGACGGCATTCTGGATCACTGCCGTGAGGTATGCCCATCATCTTCCTGACGAAGGACACAGGAGGGCCAAACGATACAGAAAAGTATACGGTGCAAGGCTTGCACACGCCGTGCCTGTTCTTACGCTGCTCATGGGATTGGCAATTGTATCTACGTCTATTCTCTATCCGTTCACAGGTATCGGCGTCTTTCTGCCGCTCTCTATGTCGATTCTCCTCAGCCTCAATATCGTGAGACTGCTGCGTGAATGCGCATTAAACCCGATCTGTATTTCGCGTCTCACAAGGCATTTTGTTGCTCTCCAGTTTATCGGTACCCTGCTAATCGCCCTTGCCCTTCTTGTCCATTTATGATGCGATCGTACGAACAAGCTTAAAGGTTGAATCGGAAATAATCATAAAAGGTGCAATCGTGATTGCAGTAATCCGACGCCCGTTCGGCACTACAGGCTGGTCGTTGCCAGAAAAAACGCATGAGCACGGATCCGGACGCGTGTCGGTTGTGATAAGCGGTGTTGAGCTTGAAACAGCGCCCGAGGGGCAACTAAGAGCGCTTATCTCTGCTTCTGGAAGGGAACCGCTGCGCATGCATATTGCAGGAGACAGTGTACTGGTTATTGAGGGGGAAGAGAACGGCATTAGCGAAGCTGTATCAGGGCTGCAGGATTCTGCTGCGCGGGAGTTTCCTGCCTCATTGAATGCAGCAATGATAAACGCCATCACAGGAGGCGTAAAATCCATCCGATGCGACAAAATGACGCTTGATTTTTCAGAACCGAGAATCATGGGCGTACTTAACGTAACACCCGACTCCTTTTCGGACGGTGGCATGTATTGTGATAAGCAGAGTGCAGTCGACAGGGCGCTGCAGATGATCGAAGATGGAGCATATATTGTCGACGTTGGCGGGGAGTCGACCAGGCCGGGTTCGTCGCCGGTCAGCAGCGAGGAGGAACTCAGACGGATTCTGCCTGTCATTCGTGAGATACGCTCCCGAACTGCTGTGCCGATATCAGTGGATACATATCACCCCGATGTTGCCAAGGAGGCGCTGAGGGCCGGAGCGGATATAGTAAACGATGTGACTGGGCTACGAACCGGAGAGATGAGGAATGTCATACGCGACGCGGACTGCCCGTTCGTCACTATGCACATGCTTGGCATGCCGGCGAGCATGCAGAAGAGTCCACAGTACGAAGACGTCGTCTACGAAGTCATGCGTTTTCTGGCGGAGAGCCTGCGCATTTCTGAAGAAGATGGCATAGACGTGACAAAGGGAATTGTGGATCCGGGCATAGGATTCGGAAAGAGCTTCCAGCACAATATAACGCTGCTTAACAGGCTAGATGAATTATTGACGCTTGGTCACCCGGTTCTGTTAGGTGCTTCGCGCAAATCGTTTATAGGTAGCATCACTGGGGGAGGGAAGCAGAACAGACTGGAAGGGAGCCTGGCCGCTGCCGTTCTGGCATATGCAAAAGGAGTTAAGCTGTTGAGGGTGCACGATGTCCTTGAAACACGTCGGGCACTCAGTGTGGCTCGATGCATAGTGACGGGAAAGATGACGGAAGACAGGCAACAAACTGATGAGCGACCGTGACCTGCAGCGTTTGACCAAAATATCACATGTGGCTGTAGACGTTGTACAGATCCCTCATCATTCTGAGCAAGGACACTCTGCCGGAGATGGTGTCCTTTGCTGTTTTCGACAGCTTCCTTTTCCCGAATCCTTCCACGCGAAATACGGCTGACATGAAATCACACACGACTTTCGGATAGAGTGAGAAAATCCGTTCGTTATGGAGAGCGTCGTAATTATCCTCGGCGGCGGACATCTCAGCCATCAGCCCATCAGCCTCCAAATGTTTTGTATATGTCATCAGGGAACTACGGTCGAAGGAGCCGGCTGCTGCAGCATCCTTAAATGTCCGCGCCGCGGCCATGCCAGACGTCATGGCTAGGTCCACTCCCCTGTATGTGTAACCGTTGTTTATGAAAAAGCCTGCGGCATCGCCTGCAACAATGAAGCCGTCGCCCACAAGGTTTGACGGTTCCCTGGGCACGCTGTTCGGTATCATGTGGGCCGAATACTCTATGATCTTGCCTCCTCTGAGCACTCTCTGCATATGTGGGTGAAGCCTGAATGATTCGAGCAATTCGTGGACCTCGAGTCTTCTGGAAGACAATTCAACCGGGTCCACTACTATCCCGATTGAAACGCTTTCGCTGTTCGTATACAAGAACGCTCCGCCTGCTGGCATGTAACTGCTGGGGTAGCCGACGAAGATCTGTGCCAGTCCCTCTTCATCATCCAGGGAAAATCTCCTGTTTATTTCGTCTTTTCCGAAATAGACTGTTTCTTTCACTCCGACCTTCATCTGCTGCGGTGTCACGTCATTTCTGACACCGCCAATTCTCGACAGTGTGGCAGTGACACCTTCTGCGTCTATTACACACGATGCTTCCAGCCTGTCTCCGCCGGAAACAATGCCTCTAACCCTGCCATCCTGGATTAACAGGTCGTCGACCTTGGTGGATGTGACGATAACCGCTCCAGCTTCCTCCGCCTTTTCAGAAAGCCACTTGTCCAGTCTGCTCCGTCTCGCGACAAAACTGTCTGCATCCCTTGCCCGAATCCTGTGATCGGCGAAATTCACAGTTGTGCATCTGTCATCGTCCATCAACCCGACAGACTCGCTGACGACAAATCTCTCGTACGGTATGCTTTCAGGATAGTCCGGAAAGAGCTTTTTCAGTACATGGGCATAGACCCTGCCGCCGAACACGTTCTTTTCACCTGCAGACTTTGCCCTCTCGAGAAGCAGAACCTTGAAACCGGATCTGGCAGCCTCCAGCGCTGCTGTGCTGCCAGCTGGTCCGGCTCCAACGACGATCAAGTCAAAACTGTCCATTTCATTTCTCTCCAGTGGCACGTACCTCTTTGGATGTTAAAAACTTTCAATTGATCGACTGCAACGCTGCGGAAAACTGACACACACATCAGCGCGCATCGGCGGAATAAGCTCCAACTTCTCAATGATACACTCGGTCCGAGCGGTATGAAAACAATATCGTTAGGCTATTCGAAATGACGGTTATCGTGAATTGACCGTGCGCAAACTGTTTATTCTTCTGTCTATCTCAACTCGATTTCGCAGCATCATGCATTGCTTCTTTAGTGGGCGTAGAAGTCCTTCATCCGGCTCTTGATATGGCCGTTATGACCATATCTATTTATTCACTCTGTATTCTGTCCTCTCTGCAGATTGAAAAATGGATGTATATTGCAGGAAGTGAAAATATGTCAGGAGTACACAAAATTTCAATGATTGGGGCGGGAAACGTCGGAGCGACTGCCGGCCAGAAAATCGCCGAGAGGGACATTGCTGACGAACTCGTCTTTGTGGATGTTGTCGAAGGTCTGCCGCAGGGAAGGGCGCTGGACATGATGGAGTCGGCACCAGTTGAAGGTTTCAACACAAAAATCAGCGGCAGCAACGACTATTCTGCCATTGCAGGCTCAGACATAATTGTCGTGACAGCCGGGCTAGCGAGGAAACCTGGCATGACCAGATCAGACCTTCTTGACAAGAATGCGACAATCATCTCCTCTGTTTCGGAGAGCATCAGGAAACACGCACCCAATTCAATCGTGGTAGTAGTAACTAACCCGATGGACATAATGACGTATCTACTCTTCAGGAAGACTGGTTTTCCGGGCAGCAGGGTAGTGGGAATGGCCGGCGTGCTGGATACCTCAAGATTCCGCACCTTTGTTTCCATGGAAACAAACGCGTATCCATCACAAGTGTCCGCATTCGTCCTTGGCGGACACGGTCCTTCTATGGTGCCGGTCATCAGCAGTAGTAGCGTCGGAGGAGTTCCTCTTGTTCAATTACTTGAAAGAGAAAAGATTGATGAGATAATCAAGAGGACGAGGATGGGCGGCGACGAAATTGTCAACTTCCTCAAAACAGGCAGTGCGTTCTATGCCCCTGCTTCGTCGATATACGAAATGGTGCAGTCCATTGCGCTTGATGAAAAGCGGATACTGCCATGCTCTGCACACATAGATGGCGAGTACGGCATCAGGGACATCTACACCGGTGTACCCGTCATACTCGGAAGAAAAGGTGTCGAGAAAATTATAGAACTGTCCATAACGGCTGAAGAGGCGGAAGCGCTGAAACAGAGTGCCGAAAGCGTACGGAAGGATGTACAGCTTCTGACTGACCACAAATTCCTCTGATTGGTCACCACAGCGTAAGAGAAGCACGCAAAAGGTCAGTTTATGACTGGTAGGAATCTGCTCGATCTGTAGTTCTTTCCGAGCCTGCCGTATATCGGCAACTGACAGGAGCAGTTGCGGCATCTGTTTCGGTCGTCGAGATTCCAAGATGTTATGTTGAATCCGTGCCTGCCCACTGCGACCGCGCCGCATTCCGGGCAGTATGTGTTCTCAAGCGGATGACCCGGAACGTTGCCTATATAGACATAGCGCAGGCCCTCCTCCCTTGCGACGGCACAATGCGCTTCCAGTGTCTCGACAGGAGTGTCTGGAAAATCCATCATTCTGTACTCAGGATGGAACCGGAGGAAATGAAGTGGTGCATCAGGTCCGAAATTGTCGAATATCCACTTCGCCAGACTCCTCGCCTCATTCAGGTCATCACCTGCCTGTGGAACCACAAGATCTGTGAACTCTACATGAATGTCTGTCTTTCTTATTTCCAGGAGATACCTGAATATGGGTTCGGCATCCGGTATGCCTATGTAGCGTCTCACAAAGTTCCTCTCTGCATTGCCCTTGAAGTCGACAGTTATGGCGTCGAGGAATGTGCCGAGCATATGCGCTCCCTCGGGTGTCCCGTAGCCGTTGGAAACAAAGATGTTGAATAGCCCTCTCTCATGGGCAATTTTTCCTATGTCAGCGGCGAATTCCATATAAATCGACGGTTCGTTGTAGGTGTAAGCGATGCCCTCGCATCCATGTCTCATCGCGGTTTCCACGACCTGCTCGGGTGTCATCTCGCGTCCCTCTGTCTTTCTCCTCTGACTGATATCGAAATTCTGGCAGTAATGGCATAGCCAGTTGCAACCGGTTGTGGCGATCGAAAAAATGCCGGTTCCCGGATTGAAATGCACGACTGGCTTCTTCTCAATCGGGTCGATGTGACCTGATATCACTCTGCCGTAGGCCGCCAGATACAGCTTGCCGCCTGCATTCTGCCTGATGCCGCACAGGCCTGTCTGGCCGTCGGCCAGACGGCAATATCTAGCGCAGGCAGTGCATCTGACCTTGCCCGCTCCCACCTGCTCATACAATAAGGCTTCCTTCATTACGGCATAGTACAACGTGTGCGCCGGTTAAAAAGGGTTTTGAAAAGCTGCGCCAGAAAGTACAGTTGATATGGTAGTGAGCACCGATGCCGCGTCCTAGTGTATGATCATCTCGCAAATGTCGGCAGCAATGATACTGGCTGCAGACAGGACATGAGGCTTCCTTCCTATCTCGCGGGATACCTGATGCCTTAACACTTGCCAAGTGTGGGAAAAAGGCTGGCAAGGCAGGTTGTGTGAACCAGCATGCTCTGTATTCGGCGCTATTAATCCCAGACTCCCGCTGTTTTAGGGAATTGGTGTCTCGATTCCAAGCTTTTCCATCAATATCCTGGACTGCTTCGGTATCTCCGACAGCACCCACCTGTCACCTATCTTCATCTTAGATATGAGCGACAGGTGGAGCAGTACATCCTTTGGCGAATATTTCTTGAGCATCTTCTTCCTGAACAGCAGGTCGTAAACCCTGTAATAGAGCAGGAGTGCGACGAAGTTTATGAACATCCAACCCTGCATGCTGACATCGCTCCTCATGTAGGAGCGGTCGGCATGCAGCGTGTTCTTGAACGTGTCGAATGTCTGTTCAATCTCGATCCTCCTCTTCAGAAGCTCGTAAACCTTGTGAGCCCTTGCAGTCGTGTTCGTTATGACTGCAATGGTGCCCATCTTCTGCATCTGTTCATGGTACGATGACATCTTCCCCTTACCATCCTTGATGCGTGCAATCATGTCCCTACCCTCCTCTGTCCTGAGGTCCTCGTCAAGGAAGAGGATGACCCTCCTCTTTCCCGTCTTCTTCATCCTGTGCCATATTACCCTGTCATCGAACATGAAACAGCCGTCGAATCCTGTGCGTATGTCACCCCTTGCAGGTGAGTAATCGATGAATGCGCTGTCCCTCTTGAGCGGGAGTATGAAGCGCATTCTCTCC